>JAFVET010000263.1 GCA_017475875.1 Candidatus Methanomethylophilaceae archaeon | reverse complement strand
GCATTTATCCTGTCCGAGAACAATCATCGAGTTGATGGCGAAGGAACCCACGCAGACGAACTTCTCGACTGGGTAATGCACGGACTTGATTTCTCCCAATGCGTTGACGTAATATACGTATCCGCAGGTCTTGGCGATTATCTTGTCAATGTAATCTGCATCCGCATCGGTGATCTCGCCGTCGTTGTTGGCATCGGCGTAAGGATACTTTTCCTTATCCCAGGTTCCGTCCTTTACGATGGATCTGATTGTCTTGACATCGTCACTGTCTATTGAATCGTTGTTGTCAGCGTTTCCTAAAATCATCAAACGTCCGGTCCGATCAATATCGGATTTGGAACTTCCACCCTTGTTCAGGACGAGGAAAGCTCCTGCCGCGGCGATGACAAGGATGAGCACAAACACGATCGCTATGACTTTCTTGTCTGCCATACGAACGGTAAATAAGTAACACTATTTGGTTCTATCGTCCAACAAAATAACTTGTTATACAAATATGAACAAAGTTGTTAACAGATACCATCAAACAAAAAATATCGATAAATAGTGGCTTAAACTTTGAAAAAATGTTTGAAATTGTTGTGAAATTCGGTGTCTGTCTTCAGCAAGGCTACAACTAAATTGTGTAAAAAGATGTATGTGATTTTCATGATCGATGAACGTGCAGTGTTACGGTGAATTTGATGTCATCGAAACATGTGGGCTCTGCCGTAAAACCCGGCGGAGTACAGAATAACACCAATGGCCGGTGTATCTCACGCATCCGGATACTTCGGCGATGCCAACGGCATCGTCCATAAAGGCTGCTCCTCGTCCTCGAAATCGAGGTCCCTCGCCATGTTCCTGAGGCTTCCGCCATAGGACAAAGACGATGCGATCCTCCTTATCTCCTTCGAATCGTCGTTGGAACGCTTCTCCATGCCCGACATCCACAAAGCTGCGTCCATGAGGTCCGCAGCCTCGTTCAACAGCGCCTCCGCCTTCCTGAGCATGTCCGCCCGACCGTGGTCGTCCAGACCCCTCACACTGCGAGTGATCGAATACATCGCTGGACGGTCAGTCCCGCCCTTGGAAACGTATCCGCACATGTCGCAGCGCCTCATAAGTTCGACGAACCCGCCGTCTAGAGTCATGTTACGGACGGAGGAAAGCTTGCGCCCGCACACGGGACACTTATCCCTTATGCGGACCACTTCCGTATGCGCATATGATATCGATATCGAGAACAGACGGTGCTTGAGCCCTATGTGCCTTATGCGCTCCCCGGACACCCTGTAATCGGGGTTGTCCCTCTGGAGCTCCTTGGTA
This sequence comes from Candidatus Methanomethylophilaceae archaeon, assembly GCA_017475875.1. Taxonomy (GTDB): domain Archaea; phylum Thermoplasmatota; class Thermoplasmata; order Methanomassiliicoccales; family Methanomethylophilaceae; genus Methanoprimaticola. Next base: position 4,721 of record JAFVET010000263.1, on the reverse strand, counting down.
ACCGCGGCGGTCAGCTCGTTCTGGGAACGCATGCGGGGATTGCGCACGAGACAGTTCTCGATGGCTTTGACGACCTGTTCCTCCGACGGTATCCTGTAGGGCATGAACCTGTATGCACCAGGACGTAGATAACCGCTACCAAACATTAATCAATCCAACGACAATGCCAGGACGGGCGGAGATAGCCGAGCCGGCCAAAGGCGCGGGACTTAAGATCCCGTTCTCAGTGATTCGTGGGTTCGAATCCCTCTCTCCGCACCAATATCATAATTGAAAGGGGCACCGGGCGTGCCCGGTGCCGTTTCGTTCAGGACACCCTCTTGAGCCAGGCCGGCTTCAGCGCCGACACCACGAGGATGAACCCGATCAGGATTATCAGCATCCCGCAGACCAATTCGAACATGAACGGCGACCCGTTCGGTGCGGATATGCCGTACACCAGATAGTTGACGTCGTAGTACAACCCGGCGAGCTGCGGCCTGTTCGGATCCAACACGTCGTAGTAAATGACCTTCTTCTCCACCAGCTCCTCGTCCGGTACTATCTCGGCGTAGATTGTTAGCTCCCTCGCGGTCTTGCTCGTCTCGTAAACAGGCTGGTCCTCCTGCCCTTCGAGATACCTGTGCTTCCCGTCGTTGTCCACGATGTAACAATAGACGGGGTTCTTGAAGTTGTCACGCGCGTGTGTCTTTATACTTTCGATCGGCGACACCGCGATGCTGTAATACGACCCGGCCTTGATGAAGAAGTAGTTGTTGTAGGGCTCCGCCCTCAGCTTCCCGTCGTACGACATCGGTTCCTTGTGGCTGTCGCGGTACATGGTGCTGTCCAGCTTGTCGGTGGTGAGCTTGTACACCGCCAATGTGGTACCGTTCTCGATCTTCCCTGCGGACCTCAGTCCCAGGATGTACTCGCGGTCGTCGCTCACGACATCGTTCTGTGACACCAGGTAGTTGTCCAGATACTTCTCCATGACGTCCATGGTCGACTGCTGCACGTAGTAATAGTAATCGTCGTAGAACTTCATGTCGTCTATGTACTCCATGTACGTGAAGAAGACGTACTTGTCCGACATGCGGGTATACCCGCCCTGGGTCACCGCCGCGTCGCTCTCGTCCGCGAGCGGTGCGAATACCGTCACGGCCATGAGCATCACCGCGGCTATGCAAAACAGCTTCCTCATCACGCCTCCCTCCTCGAAGTGCGGAAGAACCCGAACAGCAGGAACACTATGCCCCAGATCGCACCGGCCAGGGCCTGGGCGGTGACCTCGGTGAGGTCCATGTACGGCAGCGCCACGTATCCGAAGGATCCGGACACCGGCGCACCGAGTATACCCAACGCCGTCTCCGAGAGGTAGAACGGCAGATCAGTCAAAAGCCAGTTGCCGGTGGCGCTCCCCAGCACCGCTATGGCGCCCGGGAGGATGAACGACATCAGCACGAACGGCACCAGCGCCGAACCCCTCTTCATCACCGACCCTATCGCGAAAGCCGTCGCGCTGTACGCGAACACCGCTATCATCACCAGCCCCATGGACTGGCAGATCAGGTCGCCGAAGAACTCGTTCCCGTATTTCGTGGCGGCGGTCATCACCGCCATGGAATAGGCGAACATGAACGCCGCCAGGGTCATGACGAACCCGGCCAGGAACTTCCCGAAGTAGAAAGAGAACCTGGACACGGGGAGACAGAGGTTCATGTACGCGGTGCGGTCCTTGAACTCGTTGGATATGGACGTCCCGCACATGACCGAAGTGAACAATCCGAGGAACAACGGCATGAAGAACAGCAGCCCCGCTATGTACACGTTGGAGAAATGCCCGGTGAAACCGAAACCGTACAGCGTGTCCTCTATGAAACCGGGCGCGACCGCCACGGTTATCGGGATCATCAGGGCCATCACGAGCATGAAGTACGTCCACTTCATCTTGGCGAACAGCTTCATCTGCACCGCGAACATCTGCCAGGTCTGCTGGAGCATGTCCGGTGCGTGGTACGCCGTGAAGCGGTGGGCCTCCTCGTCGGTCATGCGGTACAGGGCGGCTCCGCCCTGATCCGCGGAGTAACTGGACACCGCGTGCCTGTCTGCTTTACCGAGAACCCTGTCCAGGACCTGGTTGGCCTTCTCTATCCTGAGCTGCATCGCGGAAGACATCCCCACGTTCACCTTGGGGATGACCGACCTCCTGCCGGCGTCCCGGACGTCGGCGGTCTGCGCCTCCGCCTGGCGGGGTTCCTCGTCCAACACTATCGTCTTGTGCGCAGACTCGGGATCAGGCGCCAGACGGACCTTCTCCTCCTCGAAATCCGTGAAGACGTCCTCCTTCTTCGGCTCGGCCTGCGCATCGCCACCCCTTTCGTCGAACGTGACGAAAAGGTCTCCGGTCGCCTCCTCCTTCTTCTCGAGGGGCTGCGTCCTCTCGGGTTCCTGACGTTCCATCAGTCCGTCCTTCCTGCGGGGGAGGCGCGGCTTCTTCTTAGGGGCCGCGACGGGCTCGGACTCGTCGAACACGTCGCCCAGGTCGATGGTCCTGGGTTCGCTCATAGTATGTCCTCCGCCATCGTGACGTCCATGTACAGGGCCTCGAGGTCCGGGCCCTGCTCGTTGATGTGGCGCACACCGAGCCCGCTGCCGTAGACCATGTCGGTCAGGCGGCACTGCTGCTCGGTGGTCCCGTCGAATATCATCCTCACCCTGGTCGGGCTGAGCATCTTGGTCCCCGAGACGCCCTCCAGGGCGTCGATGTCGTAGACCAGCTCCCTGGTGAGCGGACGCATGGTCTCCACCTCGAGCACCACGGACGTGTCGCTCAGGCCCTTCACCAGTTCGGACACCTTCCCGGACCTGACGACCCTCCCCTTCCTGATCATGGTGACGGATCCGCAGATCTCGGACACCTCCTTCAGGATGTGGGTGCTGACCAGGAGGCTCCTCCCGCGTTGGCGCAGCTCCGAAAGGAGCAGCCTGACCTCGATCATTCCCCTCGCGTCGAGACCCGACGTGGGCTCGTCCAGGATCAGCGTCTCCGGGTTCGGCATGAGGGCCTGCGCGATTACGATCCTCTGCCTCATGCCCTTCGAGAAACTGCCTATGCGCTTGTCGCGCCAGTCCCACATCCTCACGCTCTCCAGGACGTCCCTCGCGCGGATGGCTATCTCGTAGCTGTCCATCCCGTACAGGCGTCCCACGTAGTCCAAGGTCTCCGCGGGCGTGAAGTTCGGATACGGTTCAGGAGTCTCGATGACGCACCCCACACGTTCCATGGCGCGCCTATGGTCCTGTATGTCGATGCCGTTGATCCAGACCCTGCCGGAATCCGGGACAATCAGACCCGTGATCGCCTTGAGCGTGGTGCTCTTTCCGGAACCGTTTGGACCCAGGAGGCCCATGAACTCGCCTTTGCCCACTTCGAGACCCACATCCGAGATCGCGCTGAAACTGCCATAGCGCTTCGACAGTCCCACCGCCTCAATCGCAGGTGCATCTCCCATGAGGGGAGGATGGTGGCGGAGCATATAATGCTGAGCGACGTTTTGTCAACGGTGCGGTGCGTTGGCGTCCAACGTGCGGTTGAGGGTCGCGTCAGCAAGGGGTATGAACTCCTCGGAACGGCGCACGTTGCGGAACGTTTTGCTGGGAATCAACGTCGCCAACGCGACCGCGTCCTCGTATAGGGCCTTCATGTCCGGGTTCTTGACGCGGTAGACCCCGGTCATCTGCCTGATGACGAGCTGCGAGTCCATCACGAACTCGGCCTCCTGGTAACCGAGTTCGATGACCGCCGATATCCCCGCTATCAGACCACGGTACTCGGCGTAGTTGTTGGTGTGGATCCCAAGGTATTCGGTGCAGGTGCGGACCACCTCGCCGTCGCGGACGACCACGGCCGCGTAGGCCGACGGACCGGGGTTCCCCCTGGAACCGCCGTCGGTGTACACGCTGACCTTCAGTAGACCAGCTCCCGCCTGATGCGGTTGTCGCCGTCGACGAGGACCACTCTGGAACGGATGGGTTCGTCGGTGAGCTCGAACGCCATGATGATGACCTTGTCGCCGAGGGAGCAGAGGTGCGCCGCGGCGCCGTTGAGCGCGATGATGCCTGAACCCTTCTCCCCCGCTATGACGTACGTCTCCAGGCGGCTGCCGTTGTTGACGTCGGCGACCAGAACCTTCTCGCCGGGCCATATCCCGACCGCGTCGATAAGGTCGGAATCGATGGTTATGCTGCCTTCGTAGTCGAGACGCGTCTCGGTTACGGTCGCCCTGTGGATCTTGCTCCGGAGCATCCAACGCATGATTGTGCAACATGAAAGGGTTGTTCTTAAAGATGAGCCTCGGCGTACAGCTTAGCGGTGTTTTTCCTATTGCTGAACAACGCCCTGAACACGGCATCCTTGACGTTCCTCTTCACCACTTCCTCATCCATGTTCCTCTCATACGATGCGATTTCGTTGACGTCCATATTCGAACCTCATGGCATCTGTGTGGAACAGGGTATTTAACGCAGATATGCGAAGTAAACGTTTACCCCCCTGCGTTGACGGCATCCATCCCGGTGGAGGGATCATGTAGCAGACTGGAATAATTATTAAAATAGCTCATCAATGTACGTTTATGGACACCATCAAAGAGTGTTTCATGGACATGCCCTCCCAGGAGAAGGTGGCCCGCGCCCTGCTCAAACTAGGTATCCGGGTCGAAGAAGACCGCGCTTACTGC
>JAFVET010000262.1 GCA_017475875.1 Candidatus Methanomethylophilaceae archaeon | reverse complement strand
GGGCACGGGAAGGCATCCGATTGCATCGGGTGCGGAGGATGCGAGGATGTGTGCCCGCAGCATCTCCCCATCAGGGAACTGTTGTCCGACGTATCGAAGGTGTTCGACAAAAGTTGATCCGGGGCGGGCGTTGTCTACCTAGACAAGACTCCCCCAGCATCTTTTTATCACTGATTATTATCATCAGCGGACATGGAAAGACCGTATCTCCAGCTCATGTTCGTTCTCGCCCTGCTGGTTGTCCCGCTCGTTCCCTCCGTTTCGGACATGGAGGGGGCATCCGGTGACAGTGGCGTACGGATATCTGAGTTCTACTCCTACGGGACCAACGGTGTGACGTTGACCAATTACGGAAATTCGTCCGTTGATCTCCGCGACTACTCCATAAAGGACAGCAGCACCGGTGGCGAAGGTTCCGTCACGTTTACACAGAAGCTCACACTCTCCCCGGGGAAGAGCGTCATGGTCTGTTCGACCAAGATTGCCGGAGACCCGTTCTCCGACCGTGCGGCCGTGATCACGGACGGACAGAAGGGCGTGGACTTCTCCAAGAACTTCGTCTTGGCCAGGAACGGGGACGACATCTACCTCTACAAAGGCTCATCCATCATCGACGCCGTATGCTACGGGAAGACGGTGATAAGCAACACCGACCTGTGGAAGGATACGTTTGCTGCACCGTCGAAGGAGGGATACGTCACCTACCGCTATGCCGGAACGGACACGGATTCCTCGGACGATTGGAAGCTGAAGGTCCCGGGCAGGACGGACCTGGCCTTCGACCCCAACCTAAAGTACGACGCCGAGGTGACACCGTTCCTGTTCCCGGAGAGCGGTGGCGTGCCCGTGTACAGGGCGTTGGAGTCCGCCAAGGACAGCGTGTTCATCCAGATCTACGAGATGACCAACATACGCATCTATTCTTTGTTGATATATCTGGAATCCAAAGGCGTCGACGTCACAGTAATGGTCGAGGGTGCCCCTGTGGAAGGGTTCAACCAGTCGCAGGCATTCAGGTTGAAGGCCCTCCAGAACGCCGGTGGAGAGGTTTTGGTCATCGGTGCGACCAAGGATCCCGACAGATACGACCTGAACCATGCCAAGTTCGCGATCGTCGACGATTCGACCGTGATCGTGACATCCGAGAACTGGACGGCCGACAACATGAACGGGACCGTCCGCAGCATCTCCTACGCGGATGAAGACCACGGAAACCGTGGTTGGGGGGCCATCGTGAAGAGCACGGGGTACGCCGGTTTCATGAAGGACGTCTTCGTCAACGATTCCTCCGACAGGTATGACGACGTCAGGACGTTCGACGAGTTCATGCCGTACGCAGCGTCGGCTTCGATAGGGAGTTACGAATCCCCCGACACTACGACCGTCTTCCCGTCGTACAAGGCCCAGGTGACACCTTTCCTCTCGCCTGACAATTCCTACGCGGCCCAGTCATATTACATATCCAACGCGGACGAGCGCGTATACGTGCAGCAGCAGAGTCTCGGCAGTTCATACCAGAACCTTTCCGATTCTTCTCCAGTCATGATGCTGTCGCAGGCGGCTTCCCGCGGAGCGGATGCCCGTTTCATATTGGGTTCCACCTACAATACCGATACCGCCGAGAAGCAGGTCGGCATCATCAACTCCATGACGGCCGTCAAAGCAGCTACGATGGAGGTTCCCAAGGTACATAACAAGGGTCTCGTCGTCGACGACGTGGCCATAGTGACGAGTGTGAACTGGACCGACAACGCGTTCAACCAGAATCGCGAGGTGGGTGTGGCCATACATTCTAAGGCGGTAAGCGATTTCTTCGCAGACGCTTTCATCGGGGATTTCACCTATTATTATACATACGAGGGATTCTTCGTCGATGTGTCCGGCATACCCAGGAGCATAGAATACGGAAAGGACGTCAAGCTGACCGTGGGAGTTCCGAAAGGGGACTACGAGTTCGAATGGGACCTCGGAGACGGCAGCAAGACGATAAAGACCAACATCCCCGCGGTGGCAGTCCGTCCGGCCCAGGGAGCGCACGTCCTGACAGTCAAGGTGACCAGTTCCGACGGCATAACGAATACCGCCAAGGTGGACTATTACGTCGGTTCGGAAAGTCAGACGACGGATCAGGGAGACGATTCGGGACAAAACGGATCGTCAGATTCTTCCGAAGGATTCCTGAGCGGATCGGGAGGCAAACTGATCCCAATAATCGTGGTTATCCTGGCGATAATCATAATGGTGGCACGCAGAGTGTTGAAATGATAAACGTGAGGCAGGCACGTCTGGTCGACGCGCCGATGATGTACGGTGTCATATGCAGTTCGCTCGACGAGCGGTTCGAACCCGATGTCGTTTCATTTTTCATGATGCAATGGCCGGAAGGACAGCTTGTAGCGGAAGACATCTTCGGCAACGTCGTAGGCGTGCTCTGCGGTTCCAAACTTTCAGACGGGAGGGCGAGCATCGCCCTCTTCGCCGTTGATGCGAAGCATCGTGGCAAAGGTATCGGAGGACGCATGGTGGACGAGTTCCTGCTCAGGACCCTTATGGAAAACATCCCCGAGGTCCAGCTCGAGGTACGCACCACCAACGATGCCGCCATACGGTTCTACACCAACAAAGGGTTCGTCAGGAAGGAAATCGTCTTCGGGAACTACATGGACGGCGGCGACGCCTACAGGATGTGCCGCCGTCCGATGCGGGTCTCACGATCGCTTCCTGAGCAACAGGACGATAACGAGTGCCGAAAGGATTATTATCACGACGATCAGGACGTTCATCATCCTGAGGTCGGGTTTCTCTATTATGGTGCGGATTATCTCGCTCTGTTGCTGAGGCTTCTCCTCCGGGGCGATGGAGTTCATCTTCAGATAGTATGTTCCCGTACCGGAAGCCTTGAAGGTAATGGACGAATCAGTCTGAGCGGTCACGTCCATGCGGACCATCTCGTCGCCTTCGTCCAAGAATACCTGGTTCTCGTAACCGCTGACCGCCCAGAACGGGACGGTGATCGATATGTTGCATCTGGCCAGGGATTCCTCCGTCAGACCAGAGATCCTGAAACTGTATCCCGAACGGAACTCCTCCGGTTGGAGGGTCTGGACCAGGCTTATTATGAGCGTATCCCCCTCCAGAACGATTTCGGATGGTGAGTCGACGACCACCCTGAGCGTCTCCCTCATCATCATCGCCGTGACCTGAGTGATGCCGGAAGTACCTCCCATTCCGATGAACAGGGTGTCGTCGTCGCGGTTTATCGTGACGGATTGGTCCGACGCATAGGCGGTGACCCTCGCTCCGGTATAACCGGTCCCGCCGACGTTTCCGGAGATGCTTCCGGAATCGCGTTTCTCAACAGTGCCGTTGTTCACCAGCGATCCGAAGGATTCCACGGAACCGTAGACGAGGATCTTTCCGGTGTTGATCAGCTTGCTCCCTTCGTTCAACAGGAGGTCACCCTCGCTCCACAGTGTCAGTTCCGTGTTGAGGACGAGGGTGTTCCCGGTAGGAAGCCTGTGGGACGTATATCCGTACCAGACCCCGTCAGTACCATATGTGGGATGTCTCCCGCCACCGTACTCGCAATAGGTGCTGACGACGATTGGTGCCGTGAGGAAACCGTCGGTACGGTACCCGTTGAACCTGTATGCCGAAGTGCGCCTTTCGTTCAGGAAGCAGTTGTCCGACGACAGTTGTGAATACGGTGCGTCTATCGTTATCTTGCGGGTAAGGTCGATGGACGGTTTTTCTCCGTTGTAGAGAATCGAAGGTGGACCAATTAGGCCCGAACCGATGATGAAATGTGCAGCGGTGTACGCAGGACCGACGGATACGTCGACGTTTCCGGAGACGTAGAACGTTGCGAGCGCTGATAGGACTTGTAGAGTCTGCGATTCGGTGTCCGCTCCGAGGCAGAGATAATCCGCACTCCCTTTGACGAGGTCGTAGGAGATCTCACCGACCACCGAGCTCCGATGGGACATGTACCCGATGTGACCTCCGATCACGGTCAGGCTGACCGTATCGTATTTGCCGAACGTACCTGTCGGGTAGAACCTGTCCACGGTCGGGTTGCCGTCTACCGTTATGTTCATGTTGCGGATGAACACGTTGTCAGACGTCGGAGAGAGGTTGATCACGCGTCCACCGTACAGGTTGATGTTGAGCCCTCTCAGTGCACTGTAGCTGTTCTGATGGCTCGTAGGTACGTTGATCCCGTCCGCCACCGAAACCGCGGCTAGGTTGGTGATCGTTCCTCCGTACATCTCGAACGTGATGATCGTACGGTTGAGCTGTACGTCCGCCACATCGAGTTCCATCAAGGTCATGCGGTCCACGTCTCCACCCTCCATCACGATGACCGTGTTCACGGGAAGCGTCGTGTAGGATCCGAAAACGATGGGTGAGTAGCGGGTAACCTGGCGTTGCGACCATACCTGGTTCCCGTCCTCGTCGAGTTTCAGCGTCCCGTCGTCGTTGCGTTCCTTGGTTATGAGCAGCGATCCCGGTTCAGTGTTGCGGGTGACTATGAAGTCCGCGTAAGGGTACCTGTCCTGCGGTTCGTCCGAGTCGCCGTCGGTATCCGCAGACGGTATGACGACTATCGCGAAGACGACCGTAACGGTCAGCATGAGGATGCGGAACGGACGCATTGCAGAGTGACTGGAATCAACGTTTATAAAACTGGCCGAAACAGTCTCGGAAGGATTGGAGGTAGGACGGGCCGAAGCCCGTCGTTGAGAGGTTTCAGGAGAACATGTTGTCGTCGATGACGTGCTCGGTGCTGTAATAGTAGTCCGAGGACGCCTTCTGGGCAGAGGACACGTCCTGCGACAGACCCTTGTGGTACGAACCGTACCTTTCGCTGATCTGTTCCTCAACGGTCTTCGACCGCCTGAGGGCGCGGGTGATGTGGTCTTCGGTGATCAGGTCGGAGCCTTCGAGAACGGCGATGTCTCCGGCGGCGCGGATGAGACCGCCGAGTTCCCTCAGGCGCAGCGTGAGCGAGTTGTTCTGCTCGTCCTTACCGGCCCTGCGTCTGCCTTCCTTTATGATCAGCTCGACCGCACCGATGGTCGCATGCGGTATGTGTCCGTCGAGGTTGACCTCCTGGGCCACGAACTGGGCGTACTTCGCACGGTTCTCGGGGGTGTCCGGCATGGCGATGTCCACGAGGACCTCGTAACCGTTCCCCTTGATCCTAGATCTCAGCGGGGAAAGGATGTTGCTGAGGTCCTGGATGTTGCACGCCGCCACCAGAATGAAATCACAGGGCACGTCGTCCACCTTGACGCTCGCACCGGCGGACTGGGGGTTCCTCCCGACTATGGGGAACGTCTTCTCCTGCATGGCGGTGAGGATGTATCTCTGCAGGTCGCCGAGATGCGATATCTCGTCGATGAACAGGACACCCTCGTGGGCCTCGTGGATGGAACCTGCCACGATCCTCTCGTATGCGGGTGTCCCCAGCTTCTCGTGGCCGCCGTACGGATCGTGACGAACGTCTCCGAGCAGTTCGGTCTCGGAAGCTCCCGTGGCCAGGACGAACGGGTCCCTGCGGAGCTTGACGAGAACCTTCTCGTTGGAGGTACGGCTGAGTTGCGACCTCTTTTCGATGGCGGTCTGGTCGAGCATGCGGATGTTCTCTCCGGCCCTTTCGAAGATGACCATCTCCTCCTCGCCGTTGTTCATGCGGGTGGTGTGGACCTTCTCCTTTCCGGCGGTCATCTGCGGCATGGCCATTTCCAGTACTCCGCCCAGGAGGTCCTGGAACGGGTTGGAACGGTTCACTCCGTCGATCTTCCCCTGGTTGCAGTGGGGACAGACGATGTCGGTCGGCAACGAGTACTTCCCACAGTTCTTGCACCTGTATCCGAGGTGTTCGGCGACGTTGGGTGGAGCCTCCTCCGGTTTCTTCAGGACGCCTATCGACTGTTTCTTGATGTCCTCCTCGCGGATGACGTCCTCCTCGTCGAGCACCTCGAGGAACGGCCTCTCGGGGTTCTCCGGGTTTTTGACGACCCTGATCTCGTGGGACGGCGAGGGGAGGTTCATGGAGAGTGCACGGGCGATCATCGACTTTCCGGTTCCAGGGGGACCGACGAGGAGGAGGTGCCTCCTCTGTTTGGCGGCGATCTTCGCCAGCTCTATGGCCTCCTCCTGACCGAGGACCCTGTCGAGAGGGTCGCTCGGTATGAGGATGTCTGCTGTGGAGGCGAGGTCCTTGACGTCGTCCCAGGTCTTGACTGCTCTCTTCTCGGTCATGGTAATCAATAGAGGTCTTCCTTGGTCAGTATAGTGAGGTTCTCGGGCATCTTGGTGATGTTGCCCCTGCGGGTTCCTACGACCGTGAGGATGTTCCTGTCGACTGAAGTGTCGACGATCCTCTGGGAGATCACACCGTCGAAGACGATTACACGAACGCCTTCGGAATCCTCTTTGAGCGAGTTGACCAGGCTTTTGACCGCGACTTCGCGCATCACGGTGTTGCCTTCGCCGAGGAATTTGGCGTTGTGGGTGGTGGACAGTCCGAGGAGCATGTCGCGGTAGACCTGTTGCTCGGGAGTGAGGATCTTGTCGCTCGTCTTCTTGGTGCGGGTCGTACGGGCTTTGGACTCCTTGCGGGGTTTCTTCTCCTCGACGACCTCGGGC
>JAFVET010000261.1 GCA_017475875.1 Candidatus Methanomethylophilaceae archaeon | reverse complement strand
GAGGATTCGAAGCATTCCACCATGAGGTCCAGCGTCTCCTTCGTCAGTTTGGTGATGCCGACCAGTTCCGAGTAGATGGAATCCAGTTCGTCGGCGTGCTTTGATTGTTTCTGGAGGCAGCCGTCCCCGTCGGTCTGCAGCCACACCTCGTCCCCCGACCCCGTGCGACCCGAGGACAGGATGACGTCTTTGCGGGGGTCGTTGATCAGCACGTGGAGCCCCACCGAATGGTAGAGCAGGTCGGACTCCAGGAGCAGGAACGGTCCCTTGACTGAACCCGCGCATGCCGCGAGCGTCGCCATGCTCCCGGTGGTGGCGTAGTCCTTGTTGTGCACGAGCCTGACGCACGGGTATCTCTCGGCGAGCCTCCCGTACCATTCGGCGCAGTGGCCGGTGCCTATGATGATCTCCTCGATCCCGGCGGAGACGAGTTTCCTGACGGACTGCTCTATCAGCGGTGCCCCGCCGACCTCCAGGAAACCCTTCGGCATGCTTTTCGTCCTTCCGCCCAGCCTGCTTCCCAGGCCGGCCGCCATTATGACCGCTTGGCGTATCATTGCGAATCCTCCCTTATCCTTCCCATGAGGGCGCGTTTGTTCTCCTCGGGCGTCGTCGCGGGTCTCCCCAGGTCCTTGCGGTGTCCCCTGCGGACCATTATCTGGACGAACGCCGGGCGTTCCGACCCCGTCAGCGCGTCGCGTATCTCCTCGGGCGTCCGGACGGTGACCGCGGTCCTGTAACCCAGGGACCTGGCCACACCCTCGAGGTCGACCTCCCTCGAGACGGTGGGCTGACCTCCGACGGAGTCGTGCACCCCGTTGTTGATCACCACGTGGCACAGGTTGCGGGGGGACTGCGACGCTATCGTCGACATCCCGCCCATGTGCATCAGGGCGGCCCCGTCCCCGTCGATGCACACTATGTCCGTCCCAGGCAGCGACAGCGCCATCCCGAGCGCTATCTGGGATGCGTGGCCCATGGACCCCACGGTAAGGAAATCGCGGTCGTGGCCCTCGCCGCGCGCCTCCCTGAGCTCGTACAGCTCCCTGGACGCCATGCCTGTGGTGGAGACGAACAACGCGTCGGGCATGGTCGCGACGACCTCGCTTATGGCCTCCTCGCGGACCAGGGGGTAGGGTGTCTCCTCCCTTTTCTTGACGGGGACGTATTCTGAGAACGTACCTTTCCTCACGACTATCGCGAACGGCGACCCGTTCGTCTCCAGATGCCTCCTGCAGCGGTCGAGGGCGTCCGTGCATTCCTCCACGTCCCCGGAAACGACCTCGTACGGTATCCCCATCGCTTCCAGCAGGGTGCAGGTGGCCCTCCCCTGTTTTGCGTGCTGCGGTTCGTCGTGGACACCCGGTTCCCCGCGCCAACCTATCAGGAGTACCATCGGTATGCGGTAGACCAGTTCGTCCGCCAGGGACAGGAGCGGGTTGGTGGCGTTCCCCAGACCCGAGTTCTGCATGTAGACCAGGGGTATCCCCCCGGTGGCGATGTGGTACCCCGCGGCAAGTCCGACGGCACAGCCCTCGTTCGCCGCGATTATGTGGTTCTCTCTCGGTGCGACGTCCGTCACGTAGGCGCAGAACTGTTTCAGCAGGGAATCGGGTACGCCGGTGTAGAACCCGACGCCCATCCCGTTCAGCATACCGTAGAATTCCTCAGGACTGACCACGGGACTCACCTCGGTTCCGGGATGAGTCCGAGGATGTCCTTGATCGGCATGCACAGGTCGTTCGCCTCAAGGGACCTCTCGTTCTCGAGGATGCAGTTCGCCACTTTGACCATGGCGGGATATGCGGCGCGGAGCATGTGGTTGGCGTAGATGACGATGTTGGCCCCCCACTCCGCCAGTTCGGACTCCTTGTATTGGTTGTACGTGGTCGGGACGAGGACCAGCGGCACCTTCGGGTATTCCAACCTGAATTTCTGACAGAACTCCTTGATGTCCCGGCCCGACTTCTCCTTGCTGTGGATCATTATCCCGTCCGCGCCCGCCGAGATGTACGCCCTGGCGCGTTCCATGGCCTCGTCGACCGAATGTCCCGCTATCAGGCTCTCGAGACGTGCGATTATCATGAATTCCTTCGTTATCTGTGCGGCCTTGCCGGCGTGGATCTTGTCGCAGAAGTCCTGTACCGGGGCCAGCGTCTGTTCGACCGATGTCCCGTACAGCGAGTTCCTCTTCAGACCCACCTTGTCCTCGATGATGACCGCGGAGATCCCGTTGCGTTCCAAGGTGCGGACGGTGAACACGAAATGCTCGGGTTTGCCGCCGGTGTCCCCGTCGTAGATGATCGGTTTCGTGGTGCACTCGAGTATGTTGGACAGGTTCTGCATGCGGGTGGTCAGGTCGACCGCCTCGATGTCCGGTTTTCCCTTGCTCGTGGAATCGGTCAGACTGGAAGACCACATCGCGTCGAAGTAGTGCAGGCCGTCCTCCTTCTCGATCTCGGCATGTTCGACGATGAGCCCCGATATCCCGGAATGGACCTCCATGACCCTTATCAGCGGTTTGGACTCCACCAGGCGCCTGAGCGCGATGAGCCTGAGTTCGGGCGTGGTCCCGAACTCCCTGCGCGCGGTGTTCACCACCGACGCGTTGATGCCGTGGGTGTAGGGGATGTCCACCACCTCGCCGCCCCATTCCGCTAGGACCTCGATGGTCCGTGCCCTGACGGTGCTGAGCGAGTTGCTGACCCAGTCGTCCCCGTGGACCACGTACCTTGGTCTGTAGCGGCGCAGGTTGTCCTCGCCGCACCAGTCGTCCTGAGGGACCACCTTGGAGACGCCTTTGATGTTCCGGATTATGATCTCGCGCTTCTCGTAGTCGAGGTACGGAGGGTGCTCGCGCATGACGATGGCCTTGTCTGTGAGGAGTCCGACCATCACCTCACCTCTTTTGGACGCCTCCGATATTATGTTGAGGTTCCCGGGATGGACGACGTCGCCGACCATCGTTACGTAAACAAGGTCTCCGCTCATGATAACAGACATCGTGAGGATTGTAAACACTATATTAAACGCACTGGGTTGAAAATCGTTTTTCCGAGAACCTTTTCCGGACCGGAAGGACAGGTTCCCGTATCGTTTGCGGGATGGGAGGGGACAAGCCCCGTCCCCTCGCAGATCACTCGAAGAGCTTCCTTCCCATCTCACGTGCCCTTTCCATCAGCTCGGGGTTGTCCTTGGGGAGGCCGTCGTCCCTCGTGCTGTGGAGGAGGACCGAGACGTCGAAGTTCCTGCGCGTGAGGATCCTCTGTATCCTCTCGGCGGTGGGTTCGGCATGTTTGACGGGAGCGCCTGCGGACACGACCACGAGGGCCTTCCTCTTCGGCGGTTCCTTCTGTTCAGTGTAGAGTTTGAACGTCCTGTCCTCGTACATGTAGTACAGTCCGGTTCCCCTTCCGAAGTACACCGGTGTCGCGACGATCATCGCGTCACAGTCACGTACGTCGTCGAGTACCGGGGTCAGGTCGTCCTTCAGGGGGCACGGTTTGCCTTGTTTGCACGCGTGGCATCCCACGCAGTCGCGGAACGAAAGGCCGTTCAGGAAATGGATGTGCACTTCCGCGTCCTCGATCGCGTTGGCCGCCGCTTCGGCCAACGTGGACGTGCTGCCGTGGCGTGCCGGGCTCGCAAGAATCACGCATACCTTTCTGCTCATGTTACCGTGGACGGTGAACCATCCTACTTTTATAAAGGGGACAGATGGACGACGGACGATGATGGTCGTGCAATCCATTCCTACCCGTCAGGATGTCCGTCGACGGGTACCATG
Source organism: Candidatus Methanomethylophilaceae archaeon (assembly GCA_017475875.1). Classification (GTDB taxonomy): domain Archaea; phylum Thermoplasmatota; class Thermoplasmata; order Methanomassiliicoccales; family Methanomethylophilaceae; genus Methanoprimaticola. The sequence goes on along the minus strand of JAFVET010000261.1, from coordinate 1,726 downwards.
TCTCGTCGACACCGTAAATCCGCGGATTTATCCGTCTTTCCGCTCAAAATCGAAGGATAACGGTTATAACGGTAACGATGATTCGTAGACGTCGACCCTACGGCGTCGGCCACCAGAGGGTCAATTCATGAAAGGATACGGCGAGATGGACCGCGTACAGAGGATGGAGCTCCTCTTTGCGATAGGTCTGGCCGTCGCGTTCATCGTGTATTTTCTCGTAATCTATTTCGGGAACCTCGACACGGAGGTCATGCGCGACCGCTTCTGGAAGAATGCGGACCCCCTCTTCCACGGCGAGATCCCGGTGATGGAGTATCCACCGTTCGCATTGGTGTTCTTCGCGATACCCCGCATCTTCGCGGATACCGCATGGGGTTACAATGCCATGTGGGTTGTCGAGACCTACATTTTCACGCTCATCGGCCTCGTTCTCGTGAGACGCATAGCCGAGGGTTACGGCGTCTCGCAGGTGAAGGCCATGGCCCTCTACGGCGCCCTGATGGTCATGTTCCTGCAGTTCGTCGCCGACCGTTACGACATATTCCCTGCGGTCATGACGCTGGGATCGTTCTATCTGATCATGGTCAAGCGCGCCCCGTGGGCGTTCGTGCTCCTGGCGTTGGCCACCTTGACCAAAGTGTACCCGGCGCTGTTCATTCCCATCCTGATGGTCCCGTATCTGGTCGACAGGGATTGGAAGTCCATGGCCGTCGGGCTCGCGGCATATGCGGGGACCGGGCTGCTGGTCACGGCGGTATGTCTGCTGATACAACCCGAGCTGATCACCGGTTTCCTCGAATACCACATGGACAGGCCACTGGAGGTCGGCTGCGTGACGGCCACTGCGATCTATCCCTTCTCGATGTTGGGCATCACGGACACTTGGATCCTCCCCGCCACCGAACCCGGCAGTTTCGGTTCCGACGACCTCCTTGGGCCGTGGCCGGACGCCGTCGCCCCGTTCCTGACCCCGATGATCGCCGTGGGTACTGTCGCCCTTGTACTGTTCTACTGGTATCTCCGCAGGGACGAGGAGAGCCCGGAGGGGCGCGTCCTCCTCGTTCTGGGTGCGATCTGTTCCGTCATGTTGATATTCATCGTACTCGGGAAGGTGTTCTCCTCGCAGTACCTCATATGGGTCGTGCCGTTCCTCGCCCTTTACATCACCGTCCTCCCGAAGGGGGCCTGCAACACGCGCCTCTACTACCTGACGTTGGTCGCGTTCGTCCTGACGCAGGTGAATTTCACGTACATCTACGGGATCATCGGCGGGGGCACGTCGATAAACGACATCGCCATGGTCTCCATGTTGGTCCGCAACCTCATGGTCGTCGGCATGCTGTTGCTCATTCTGCAGGGGATGGCGCAGGTCTGCGGTTCCAATGGGATTTTCGGTACGAGGGCGGATCCCGTGCATTCGGATTGATTCGCCGTCATGACAAGGTTATTATCCGATCCCCCGATGGCGGTATATGGAAAGAGGGAGGGTGCTTTCGCTTTTGGCGACGGTTGTCGCCGCTGTATCGTTGGTGTATTCCGCGAACGGTGGTGATTGGGTGGCGGCCGGGACGTCCCTGGTCGCGACGGTGCTCTCCTGTGTGTCGGCTATTCGGTGCGGCGACCGTGCCGCGATGTTCTGCATCACGGGTTCGTTGCTGGTTCTGGCCGGTGCGTTGGTCATCGGTATGGCGTTGCCGTATTCCCTGGTGGAGGACGGCGACCTCAG
>JAFVET010000260.1 GCA_017475875.1 Candidatus Methanomethylophilaceae archaeon | reverse complement strand
CTCGACTCACGTCTGGGAATCATGGTGGACGTCCGCCTGGACATCAGCGATGATGCCCTCAGTTTCCACAACCGCCACGGGTCGCTGATAATACTCTCGCGCGAACCCATCGATTGGAAGGGATTCAGGGAAGGCGAACCGGCACCGGAGGACGGCGGCAGGGAAGCCTGGTCCAGTTTCTATTCCTGATGCATTCGCGACGCCGATCAACCGTCTGAAAAACAACAAAACCCCGCCGTGAGGCGGGGAAGGACCTCTCACAGAGAGGCGTTTATTCTGAGTTCGGAGGTCTTGATGACCTTGTCCTTGCATGCGGCCTCGCATCTCTTGCACGCGGTACCGGCGCAACGGTCCGAAGCGATGCGGGCGATGAACCTTCCGTTCTCCTTGGAGATTGTCAGGGCCTTCTCGGGACAGGCGTTCATGCACTTGCGGCATCCGATACAGTTCTCGAGGACACCGCTGAGCTCGGTACCCGTCTTGATAATCTTGACGATCATGTTCTCGGTGTCGGGCAGGTCCCTCACGGTGAGGCGTTTGACCTCGATCTCCGACGGATCAGGCATCTCGGGGAGCCTCTTGATGCCGTAGATGTCGAGCATGTTGTTGTATTCGGTGTCCGGCATTCCGCTGCACCAGATGGAGTATTCGATGGAGTAGATGTCCTTGAACGCGGGGGCGGTTGCGAACATGCAGTGGGTGGCCTTCAGCTTCTTGGCGAACGCCTTGAGGTCGTCCATCGTGATCTTACCGAGGATGATCTCCCTCGCCATGCCGATCGACGTGTTTCCGAACTGCATGATCTTCCTTGCTCCGGGTTCGACCATTCCGATACCCATCGCTTTCTTGGCATCAACGTAAAGTCCGGAAGCACCGGACATGTAGGCCTTCTTGACGTCTTCGACCCAGATGCCAGCATCGATCATCAGCGTCAGGAACCCGGCACGGAGCGCACCGATGGCCTTTCCGGCCTCCTCTACGTCGTGTGACGTGATGGTGATCCCGTCCTGGACGTGGAGCAGGCCGTCCTCGGTCTTGATCTCGGGTGGAATGATGATGCCCGCCTTCATTCCCTCGTACAGGGCGGCCACGACACCGGTTCCGGTGATTCCGATGGCCTTGCCGTGCATGGGTCCCTCCTCGATCACGTTGCCGGTGAGGGGGTCGATGATGTCTCCGGGCTGTGCGGCCATGGTGTCGTCCAGAACGTAACATCTCCATCCCTTGTCGGTGGACTCCACGGCGCTGAGTGCACCGGGTGCGGCGAGCATTCCCCTCTCGATCTCCTGACCTTCGAGGGCAGGTCCGGCCGCGGCTGATCCGGTGTAGACGTTGCCGTCTTTTATGAGTGCCATCTCAGCGTTGGTCCCGTAGTCGACGATGATGCAGGGCTCCTTCTCGTTCAGGATGTCGCTCATCATGAGCATCGCTATGGCGTCGGCACCGATCTCGTGCGTGACGGCCGGGGGTATGAGGACGGATGCGTTCGGCATTCCTTTGATGCCGATAGAAGACGCGGGGATTATGTCTCCGTCCCTCGGGGGCGACACGACGCCGAGGTTCTTGAGCATGTTCTTTCCAGCGTAGGCAAGGTCCCTGATCTCGATGTTCTGGAAGAGCGAGAGCTGGAACGGGTTGCCGCACACTGCGACGCGGGTGACCTTCGACAGGTCCACTCCGAGACTCGCGAAAAGATTGTTGATGGCCTCGATCATCAGTCCGTTGGCCACGTCCTCGCCCGCGTTTATGGCGTAGTTCACGTGGTCGATGACGTTCATTCCCGGGATGGGGTGGCGTTCCGTGACAGACGAAGCGAGCGTCTTCCCGGTATCTAGGTCAAGGACCTGACAACGGAAACCGCTCGTTCCGATATCCAATGCTATTCCATAAGCCATTTCAATTCCTCTCCTGGCGGAAGCTGAATCCAGCGCTGTTCACCGCCATCACAGCAGTTCCGATTTCTAATGGGTCGTGTATTATAAATTTGGCGCGCCTCCGTCCCTCGGAATCGAAGTAATGCGGGACGCCCGGTGTTGAGAATATGGTCCCATCGGAGATCAGTTCCCCGGGTATGATCACCGGGGCGGCGTTGAGTACCAGCGTGTGGTCCGCCAGGCCCTTCTCCATGCTCGGCTCGAACTTCACCCCGTATTTGGCGACGAGCCTTTCCCCCTTCTCCCGGATGATGTCGGTGACGGTGACGTTGGCACCCATATCCTTGAGGATGCGGACCGCATGCGAACCGACGAAACCCGCACCAATGACGAGCACGTCCTTTCCGTCGAGTCCCCTGGCGGCGTCGTGGAGCACGACGGAGTACCCCATCGCGGTTCCGTACGCGTTGTCGGTGAACCTGTTGCAACGTGTGTTGTATGCGACGAAACGCTTGTCGTCGGCCATCATTATGATGTCGGAACCCCTCTCGACGCCTTCGGAGAAACCGGCGACGTCGGTGTTCGACGTGACCTCGCTGTCCATCCCCAGCCTCTTCACGATGGCTGAAACGGAATCGGAGAACCCGCCGATTATGCCGAGACCCGATGTGATGGGGACCACGGACACCGTGTAGGCGCTGAGGTCTATCCCGGTCCCGTCCAGACCTGCCGCCTCGAGGGCTATCTCGCGCATGTTCCTGCCGGTAGCCGACAACAGCAGGGAATCCAGATTGATCTTGTCGCTTGGGACCCCTTCGATGAGGTCTGCTGTGAGTCTAGTCATCAGATCACCTTGGGTATGGAATCGAGGAATCCCGACGCACCCGTCTCCTTGACCATGCGGTCCATGACCTGGCGGTACCTGCGGTCCGCATCCTCCGCGTCGGTTCCCTTGACTATGAACGTTCCGTGCCATTCCGTCGAACCGGGACGGTAGTCGGATATGGAGTCGGAACTTCCGAACAGTCCCTGCGTCATCACGGGGTTCCTCACATGGGAGAACTCCTTCTCGCCCGTTGCCCTCAGGTAACCGTCCTTGAAATGTATGTGCCAATAGATGGAGGCCCCGTCTTTCCTTACGGGTACACGCAACCCGTCGGTCCTGCTGAGGTACAGCTCCTCCAAGAGGTTGACGCCGGTCGCCGCCTGTATCGCGGCCGGGGTCTGGCTCGGGATGCGGGCATCGATCTCGAGCACCCTGAGTCCCTTGGGCGTGTCTATCGCCTCCAGGTCCATCAGTCCGTTGAGTCCGAGCATCCTCGCCGTCTTCTGAGCCATCTCTCCGAACGCCTTATCCTCGTCCGTCGACAGTATGTCGGGGCTGCATCTGACCATCTTGCAGTCGTACCCCTGGTCGAGGACGACTTCGGTTGTCACGTAGGATTCTGCCTCGCGTCCGTTTCCGATGACCTCCACAGAAAGGCTCCTCCCATGGACGAACTCCTGGATGACGGCCTCGTCGCCCAGCTCGCGGACCTTGACGAGTCCCGATTCGATGTCTTCCTGCGAGTACGCCACCGAGACCCCTACGCTGCCGCTCTGGGACGATGGTTTCACGATTACGGGGAAACCGCATTCCGGCCATGGTTTCGGCAGAGCTACGCCGGCGCGCGCCATTATCTCGTTCGATTCGAGTTTGGAACTGCTTACGCGGTAGGAACGAAGGTCGAACAGGAACGGGACCCCGGTTCCGGAAAGGGAACCGTCCAGCTTCTGCAGTAGGTCGATCTCCTCGCAGGCGGGGATCACCGCGTCGCATTCCTTCAAAGCGTCTATGCAACCGTCGTCGGAAAGCGGATTACCCACGACGGCCTCGTCGCATATCGACAGTGCGGGGGCCTCGCTCCTGCGGTCGACAACCAGCGTGTCGTACCCCGCTTTTTTAGCCAGAAGGACCGCCTCCATACCTTGGAGGGCCCCTCCCACGATACCTAGCTTCAGGAGAGGGACCTCCTCTCCAACGTGTCTTGGATGAACCGCCTGTAGTCGGCCGCGGTTCCCAACCTGTATCCCATCGACTCGACCATCTCGAATACGTGTTCCACCGAACGGTTCCCGTTCTCGATGTCGAGCTCGTGTTGCGCCACACCGGCCAGGTTGAGGTGGGGAGGCACTATCGAGGTGACGACGTTCGCACCGGCGGCGAGCCTGGTCTGCATGCCGGCTATCCCCTCCACGTCGAGCGTGGCAGGGATCAGGCGGTCGGGGAAGAGTATCCTCATGACCGCGATGCATTTGAGTTCCTCGACCGTGTCGCACGTTCCGGACATCATCAGCGGCGTGCCCTCCTGCGGGACGAAGGTCATGGTGCGTATCTGCTCGCATCCAAGGCCCCCCATCTTGAGTATCGCTTCGGCCCGGTCGCGGACGCTTTCTCCGAGACCGACCATCATGCCGTCCTCTGCCAGAAGTCCGGCCTTCCTGGACGATATCTTCTGGTCGAGCCTCTTCTCGAAGTCCTGTTCGATACGCAGTTTGGCGAAGAGTTCCCTGTTGTACGTCTCCTGGTAGCACGCGTACCAGTCCGCTCCCGCTTCCTTGACCGCCGGGAACATGTCCGACGGGAGCGCACCGGGGGATGCCATGACGCTTATTCCGACATCGTGTTTGACCGCATGGATAATATCGAGGAGCTTCTCGTATCCGTTCGCGTACATCTCCGGGTCCTCGCCCATCGTCAGGTCGGCGAGGTCTATGCCGGCGTCTTTGAGGCTCCCGGCGAGCTGGACGATCTCCTCTTTGGATTTCCTATATCTCTCCAAGTCCTTGTTCGACCTTCTGTAGTAGCAGAACGTACAGTTGTTCTTGCAGTGGGTGGAGAAGTAGACGAAACCGTAGGTGTACACGGTGTTGCCGAAGTGTTCCTCGCGCTTGCTCCTCGCGGCCTCGTAGAGTTGTTCCAGCTCTTTCGGGTCGTTGGTTGAAAGTAGTTCGGCGACCGAATCCACCGTCGGCTCGGCACCGTGGCATATATCGTAAAGGACGTCGGAGAACATCGGACCCCTCAATCGATCTTGAGACCGTTTACGTAAGTGATGCTGCGACCGGTCTTGCGTACCGTGGACTTCCCGTTCTTCAACATCAGGAGCCTCTCGAGACCGAAACCCACGCCCGCCCAGGGTTCATGCACGTCGTGGGCCGGGTCGAGGACGTGCGGTCCTACGGCACCGGATGCGACCTCGGTCCCGTTGACCTCCACGTCGAGGGTCTCCTTGTACACGTCGGATTCCTCTACGGAGAGGGTATATTCGAGACCGACCGCGTCCATGACCGCCTTGATGTACTCCTTGAGGCATTCCGTGGGGTTCCCGTCGGGACCCATGTCCACCAGGTTGCACATGGTGAACTCCTCGAGGTGACGACCGCTCTTCGATTCCTTCCTGAAGCACGAACCGATCTCGAAGATCTTCACGGGTCCGTCTGTGTGGTCCCTGAGGCGCCTCATGACCACGTACAGGTTGGGCGCCAGCATCGGTCTGAGGCAGCGCTTGTCGTCGATGAAGAAAACCTGCTTGTACAGGGGGTGGTCGGGCGTGATGGTCATCTTAGAGAGAGCGTTTGTCGATATGATCGTGGGTGTCTTGACCTCGATGAAACCCATCTTCGTCAGGTTCTCCGCGATTTTGGCTTCCAACGCGGCGAGGTCATGTCTGTGCGGCGATTCGATGAGCTCTTCGAGTCCCTTCTGGTTTGAGGATTCGAGGAT
>JAFVET010000259.1 GCA_017475875.1 Candidatus Methanomethylophilaceae archaeon | reverse complement strand
CTCATCGGCCAGCACGGACGCCGCGGCGCGCTCATGCTCACCATCTCCTGCGAGCATCCCGACCTCGAGGAGTTCATGTCCGTCAAGACCGACCTCGAACGCGTGACCAAGGCGAACATGTCCATCCGCATGACCGACAGCTTCATGGACGCAGTCCGCAACAGGAGCACCTTTACACAGTCGTTCTACCGTCCCGAGAGCGACCAGATGATCACCCACGAGATCGAGGCCGCGAAGTTCTTCGAGAAGATGTGCTACACGAACTGGGATTTCGGCGAACCGGGATGTCTGTTCTGGGACAGGATCTCGTCGTGGAACCTTCTCAGCGAGGTCCCGGACTACTCCTATGCCGGAACCAACCCATGCGCGGAGGAGCCCCTCCCCGCAGGCGGCAGCTGTCTGCTCGGAAGCATAAACCTCGCCACGTTCGTGAAGGACGGGAAGTTCGACGAGGACGATTTCAAGAAGACCGTCAGGATATGCGTGAGAGGGCTGAACGACGTCCTGGACGAGGGACTCCCCCTCCACCCGCTCCAGGAGCAGAGGGAGTCGGTGCGCGAATGGAGGCAGATCGGTCTCGGTATCATGGGACTCGCCGACATGCTCATCGGACTGGACCTCCGCTACGGATCCAAGGAATCCGTCGCATTCTGCGACAAGATCGGAAGGATCATGGCCGACACGGCCATGAACGAATCTGCCGTGATGGCTAAGGAGTTCGGAATGTTCCCCAAGTGCGTCCCCGAACTCGTCCTCGCATCGCCGTATTTCAAGGCGAACGCCTCCGAGGAGACCAGGGACCTCGTGGCCAAGTACGGGCTCAGGAACTCGCAGATCCTCACCATCGCACCGACTGGGACCCTTTCCACCATGTTGGGCATCTCCGGTGGGATCGAACCGATCTTCGCCATCTCCTACGAGAGGAGGACCACGTCGCTCTCGGACCACGACGAGTACTACAAGGTGTACACCCCGGTTGTTCAGGCCTACATCGACAGGCATCCCGAGATAAAGCACGACGACGACCTTCCCGACTTCTTCGTCACGGCGCAGAACCTCGATTACCACGAGAGGATAAAGATGCAGTCGACGTGGCAGCAGCACATCGACGCGTCGATAAGTTCCACGGTCAACCTCCCCGAGGAGTTCCCGGAGGCCGACGTGTACAACATATACATGTCCGCATGGGAGTCCGGTTGCAAGGGCGTCACGGTGTTCCGCGACGGCTGCAAGCGTCTCGGCATCCTGTCCACCAAGGAGAAGAAGTCCGAGCCTGCCGCGGAGGTCCCCGAGATCCCGCAGGAAGTGAAACCCGAGAAGAGGGGGATCGTGTCCGTCGTATCGGACAACGTCGTGGGCAAGAAGAGGAAGCTCATGACCGGATGCGGCAGCCTGCACTGCACCGCGTTCTTCGATCCCGACACCGGGGAGCTCATGGAGGCCTTCCTGAACAAGGGTTCGACCGGAGGCTGCAACAACTTCATGGTCGGTCTCTCCAGGATGATATCGCTCGCCGCCAGGTCCGGTTGCGGGATCGACGCGATCATAGACCAGCTCAAGTCCACCGGATCCTGTCCGTCGTACGTGGTCAGGACCAGCACCAAGCGCGACACGAGCCAGGGTTCCTGCTGCCCCATGGCGGTGGGATGGGCCCTCAGGGACATGTACAACGAGATGCAGGCCCAGATCAAGGGGATAAAGGAAGAGGGCAAGGAGGACAGTACGAGGGAGATCGTCAACCCCTGCCCCAAGTGCGGTGCCGAACTGGAGTTCCAGGGTGGATGCAACATCTGCAAGAGCTGCGGTTGGACCCGTTGCGAATGATTTTTCCAAAGGCGGGCCAGAGCCCGCCTCCTCACAGTTGCAGACGATTCGACGATTGCTCAATGTCGCCGGATTTCCGAGTCGACTCCCTGCGACAGACCTTGTTTTTCGCTTCAGCATCTTGTCCTCGCCGTAGCCGGTGTCACGCCCATCATGTTTCCGTAAGCGAGACCGTGTACGTCTCCTCTCAAAAATATATACCTGGTAAACCGAATACATACTTGGGGTATAGACATGCCAAAGGCGAAAATAATCTCCGTTTTGGCCTTGGCCGTTCTGATAATAGCTGTTGCGGCCATATTCATCGTTTACCATGACAGGGACAAAGGACCCGTCGTAGCGGAAGGACTACCCGAATACGCCATCAAAGGTGAGACCGACCTGGACGGCAACTTCTTCATTTCGTTCGTTTACTCGAAGAACCTCATCATGTTGGACGGCAAGGGCAACGTGGTGTGGTCGATGCACAAGGATCCCGGTCCCGACGGCGTACAGGCTGGATGCTGGGATTTCAAGAAACACGTGGTCGATGGGAAGACGTATTACAGCTACCACGACCAGATCAGCTCGTACGACAAGTATGGCATCGAGGGCTACGCCCCCGGCGACAGGGACATAATGGATTCCGAGTT
>JAFVET010000258.1 GCA_017475875.1 Candidatus Methanomethylophilaceae archaeon | reverse complement strand
GGTCGATAAAGGGCGACGGGAGCAGACAGACCTTGGAAAGGGACGAGAACCCGGTCGTCGAGGGCTCGTTCCTAGACCTGTACTCGTCCCTGGTCAGGAACGAGGCGCGCATCAAACCGTCCTACACCGACTGCTGGCTGCTGGAAGGGTCCAAGGACCTCCGCGTCATAGGTTCGTACACCACGGACGAGGGTTCGGTGACCGTTGGTCTCGCGGAGGACGGGGAGGTGGAGTACGACATCGTTCCCAGGGAGTACGCCTATCCAGAACAGCTCAACTCGCTGGTGAACGACACTATCAGGGACCTCCGCGACATGTACCGCGAGGAGGGCGGACGTCTCGACAGGGATTCCGTCATGTGCAGGACCCGCGGGATACTCAGCCTGCGCTACGACGAGATCCTGGAGGCCGTCGGCCGCGAATCTGACGTCGAGCGCGTCATCGACGACATGTGCTCGATCTGCCACCGCTATTCGGTGGGTCTGGGGATACTCGAGGTGCTTCTGGCAGATAACCACATAGAGGACCTCTACATCGACGCCCCCTGCAACCGCAACCGCATCCACGTGACGATGAACGGCATCGAAGGGGTCAACTCCCACATGCGCTGCCGCACCAACCTGATGGTCGAAACCAGGGAAGTCGACAACCTCATAAACATCCTGAAGAGGGAGAGCGGGTTGAGGTTCTGCCAGTCATCGCCGGTGCTCGAGACCGACATAAAGGGGTTCGACGCGCGTGCCACAGTGATGGGATACCCGATGAGCCCCAACGGCAACGCCGTAGCCATCAGGAAGCATTCCACGAGCCCGTGGACCCTCTCCAGGCTGATATCCAACGGAAGCGTGGACCCGAGGGACGCTGGACTCCTTTCATACCTGGTCAACAACCGCGCCGCCATCCTGGTGTGCGGAGCCAGGGGATCAGGGAAAAGCTCTCTGCTGTCGGCCCTGATGTTCGAGTTCCCCCTCGGACAGCGTATCCTCACGATAGAGGACACGATCGAGCTCCCCGGGGAGCAGATGAGGCGGATGGGGTACAAGGTCCAGACCATACTAGTCGACGACCGCTCCGCGATCAACCCACTTTCCGGCTCCAACGAGGCGCTGAGGGTGTCCCTGCGCATGGGGGAGTCCGCGATCGTGATGGGCGAGGTCAGGGGCGAGGAGGCGAAGACCCTTTACCAGAGCATGAGCACCGGCCGTGCGGGCAGCGCGATCATGGGTTCGATACACGGGGAGGGGGCGAAATCCGTTTACAACCGCGTCGTCCACGACCTCGGCGTCTCCCCGGAGGCGTTCCTGTCGACAGATGTCATAGTCACCATGGGGACCTTCGTGGACCGCTCGGGGAACCACCAGATACGCAGGATATCTGAGATCTCCTCGACTACGGACGTCCCTGGCGAGTTCATGGACCTCGGATCTGTGGAATCGATGTTCTCCACACCGGTGATAAGGCGCGCCATGAGGGTGAGCCGTGCGTCGAGGGCGGAGGTCATGAAGGACATACGCGCGAGGGCGATGATGAGATCACATCTGGCCGAGATGGGCAGGACCGACGAGAGGTACCTGTCGCCGGAGTGGATCTGCGTGTCGAACGACATCCTGTCCCATTCGAAGGAGGGGAGCACCGCGGAATCGGTCCTCTGGGAGCTCCAGGACAGGACCAAGAGGGGTGCGAACCCATGAAACCGGTGGATTGCCGCCGCCTCCTCAACGAGGGGCCGTCGGCTGTGGGTCTGATGACGTCCGTCATCGGTTCGGGAGGTTCCATCGACACCGCTGTCCGGAACGTCGCGGCCAACGGAGGGAGGCTGTCCCGCACCCTGTTCACGGAAATGGTCCGCATGGTCGAGACCAAGGCGAGCCCCGGGATTCCCGATGCCCTGAAGTCGAAACTGTCCGAGCTACCGCAGTCTGCGGCGGGTTACCGCAGGGCGATGCTCATGTGCCTCGCCGCATCGGAGACTGGGAGGAACGACGAACGCTTCAGGATGCTGGAGGACGCCTCCCGCATCTCCCTGGAATCCGTGAGGGAGATGGGCGAATCGTTCAGCGCCTCGCTGAACACCCCCTGCATGCTGGTCTTCGGACTCGGGATAATGGCTCCGATGATACTCATGTCCATACTGCCGATGCTGGGTGTCAACGGCATGTTCAGCATACCCGGGATGGACGGGGGGATCGTGATGCTGGCCACACTGGTCCTTATACCGGCAGTCATCCTGCTGGTAGCCGTCAACCTGCTCTCCTCCAATCCCTTCGCGACCGGCCCCTTCGACCTTTCGGAACTGAGACTCCTGCTACCGCTAGCACTTTCCGTCCCGTTGGGGGTGCTTTACACGTTCATCTCGGAGGACATGTCGGGGGTGTTCGTCTTTTCCGTGACCCCGATGGCGGTTGTGACCCTGCTCGTCATGCTGGAATCGCATCGCCGCGACCTATCGGACCGGCGCTGCGAGCAGGGCCTGATGGACGCGGTACTCGACACCGGCAACTCCATGCTCGCCGGAGAGAACTTCGAGAACGCGCTCTGCTCCTCGCTGACGTCCCGCAAGGAGTGCAGCTCGCTCGGGAAAAGGCTCGAACGCGAACTCTCCCTGTGCAGGGGGAGGCCGGACCCGGCCGTCGTCGGCTGCGTCTCTCCGATCTCCCCGGACGTCTCGGCTGCCTTTGTCAACATAGACCGCTGTTCGACGATAGACAACGCGACGGCGGGTTCACTGGCCGTGACCTTGGGGAGGCAGTTCCAGAACCAACACGCCACCCGCACCGCGCTGGGCATCCGTCTGAAGAACATGACCGACATGATGACCGGGACGGCGATGTTCTTCGCCCCTCTGGTACTGGGCCTGAGCACGTCGATGATGGGGTCGCTGGCGGGGATGGCCGACGTCGAGCCGATAGAGGGTGCGGGTGCGATAACCTCCGTCTACCTTATTGAGCTCTGCGCCATCATAGCCCTGATGCTGTCGAGTCTGACCGGTGAGAGGAGCATCGGCCGGATACTGTGGCGGTTCTGCATCATGTGTCCCGTGTCACTGGTCGTGTTCCTGCTGCTGAGCGGGATAAACCTGTGACCGGGGACGATCGGAATGGGCTTGGTCGGCAGACATGAATTTCGCATCGACAGGATTCGCTCAATCCCACTGTGGGATCGGTTGCAGTCATCGAGGCACATGTATTCGTGTCTGAGAATCGCACTTGGGTAAACGATTCTGGGGAAAACGGGGATTGATATGGGAACGAGCCTGGCATGTGCCCCCTCCCCCCATCCGCATTGGACTCAGGGACGCGATAGGCTCCTATTCAATCCCTGATGGAAAATGAAGACTGAGACCGACCCACCACCGACTATCGAAGACAGGATCTTCCGGGATTGGGAATGTTACGATTCGGAGTCGATACCTTT
>JAFVET010000257.1 GCA_017475875.1 Candidatus Methanomethylophilaceae archaeon | reverse complement strand
CACGGGCCGGAAGGGTGCAGGAAGAACCTCGGGGCATTGACCATGAAGGTCTATCCCCGCAAGGACCCCTCGGTCAACATGAGGACGCCCTACTACATGGGCGGGTCGAGGATACCCTGTACGGATCTGGAGTCCCCGGACTACATCTACGGTGCATACGACCGCGTCTACGACGCGTTGCAGTACATCAAGGAGCGGGATCCGCAGTTCGTCGCCGTGGTCTGCTCCCCCGGTGCGTCCCTGATAGGGGACGACTGTCAGAAGGCCCTAGATGAGAACGGGCTTTCCGACCGTGCGATCGTCCTGGACGCGGACCTGAGCTCCAAGCCGATAAACGTCGGGATCGACCTGACCCTCAGGAGGGTGCTCGAGAAGCTCGACCAGCCTAAATCCTCCACGAGGGAGGGGACGGTTGTGCTCCTGGGCAACCACGTCCTGCAGAAGGATTGGGAGTCGGTCAACGAGGAGATGTCGCACATCCTCGGTCTGATGGGCCTCGAGGTGATCTGCTGCCTCGGCGCCGGTTCCTCCGTGGAGGAGATCCGCGCATCCGTGGATGCGGAGTTCGCCATAGCAGTGTGTCCCGAATACGCCCAGGAGACCGCATCGTACTATCGTGAAAGATACGGGATCGAACCGGTCATTCCGGACTTCTCGCCCGTAGGGTTCGAGGCCACCGACTCATGGATACGTCTGGTGGCGGAAAGGACGGGCAGGGACCCGTCCGAAGCGTTGGCCTACGTCGACGGGATCCGCAGGAGGGCGTACCGGCGCATGATGGCCGCCAGGTTCGACACCGACGCCTTCTCGTTCTCGATAGACGCCGAGCCTTCGATATGCTATCCTCTGGCGAAGTTCTTCTACGACAACCTCCAGATGGTCCCGAGGTGCCTGAGGTTCAACGGCATATCGTACGGACCTTCCGAGAAGCTGATGGGGGAATTCCTGGATGGGATAGGATGGTCGCAGGCGATGGACGCCGACATCCCCGATTACACCGACATACTGTGCACCGACGGCAACACCGCGCACATGTACGCCAGGTCCGGGCACTGTCTGCGCGGCGTGGACCTCAGGTTCCCGTCGATGATGAACGTGGAGTTCCTTCCGCAACCGCTGTTCGGTGCGGTCGGGACCCTCTACATCCTCGAGCGCGTGATCAACCGTTTCTGAGGGGTGTCCATGGCGTTCAATCTGAGGAGACCAGGACCCGTCGCCGACGGAAGGTCGACGGACGGGGACTCCGGGGAGGGGTTCCGCGAGGAATACCGGAGGTACATCTGGCGCAAGGTGCTGTTCATCGCGCTCCTCGCGGCCGCGATGTTCATCCTCCTGGGCTATTCCGTCACGGTCAGCGGACGCGACATGTCGTTTTGGGACGGGATCATGGCCATCGTGGACCACGTGATGGGCGTGAGCTACGACCGCATCGAGGATCCAGTAGGGTTCTGGAACGACTACATCGTCTGGAACCACACCATGCCCCGCGTCCTCGGGGCGATCGTATGCGGTTCCGGGTTGGCGGTGTGCGGGGCGGCCATGCAGGTCGTCCTGAACAACCCGTTGGCGGAACCGTACACGTTGGGGGTCTCCTCGGGCGCCGTCTTCGGGGCGTGCCTGGCCATCATCCTGGGGTTCACGTTCGGGACTGTGGGTACCTACGGGATCATAGGGAACGCGTTCATCTTCGCGCTGATCCCGTGTGCAATGATAATCGTCCTCGTAGGGGTCATGAAGGGTCTCTCCCCTGTGACCATGATCCTCGCGGGGACCGCGATATCGTATTTCTTCAGCGGGCTGACGACGCTGATGATGGTCAGGACCGACGACGACACCCTGTCGTCCTCGTTCCGCTGGCAGATCGGCAACCTCACGGGTATCGATTGGAGCAATCTGTGGATAATATTCGTCGGGACGGTCGTCTGCACCGCCCTGCTGCTGGCCATGGGAAGTACCTCAACGCCCTGGCGATGGGCGACAGGTCGGCGACGAGCCTGGGGGTGGATGTGAACAAGGTGCGTTACACCATCCTCATAGTGTCCTCCCTGATGGTGGCCGTGATCCTGTCCTTCATCGGGATCATCGGATTCATCGGATTGCTCGCGCCCCACATGGTGAGGACGATCCTGGGATCGGACAACAGGTACGTGATCCCCGCATCGCTGTTCCTGGGTCCGGTGATCCTGCTGTTCGCGGACACGGTCTCGAGGTTCATGTCCGACATCGACCTTCCCGTCGGGATCGTGATGATGTTCGTCGGTTCGCCGATATTCCTTTACATACTGTTGGGCCGTCGCGGAAGGAGGGTGATGTACCGATGTTCAGACATATCGGTGACGGCGACGGGACGAAGGCCCCGTACATCGCCTTCTTGAGAAGGCAGCGTTTCGTGTGCCTCGCATTCCTGGTTCTGGCGGTCGTGGCGGTGATAGTCCTGTACGGGTTCAGCAACAACGCCAGCCAGTCCTACTGGACCTCGTACGCGGTCCTGGGTAACCACCTGTTCGGGTTCGAGGCCCCTCCCGGGAAGTTCACGGACATGGTGTTCTGGGATAGGCTCCTTCCGAGGGCCATCAACGCGGCCTTCGTGGGGGGTGCGCTGGCCATCGCGGGTTGCGTCATGCAGATCGTGTTCCGCAACCCCCTTGCCGACCCGTACACCACCGGGATCTCCTCGGGGGCGGGATTCGGGGCGACGATAGCGATCGCGATGGGCATATCCCTGGTCCCCGGACTCACAGGCGATTGGGCCATAGTGCTCAACGCCTTCATACTGTCCCTGGTGCCGACCTTCGCGATGCTGGCGGTGATGATGTTCAGGAAGTCGTCACCGTCCGAGCTCATCCTGGTCGGTATCGGGATAATGTACTTCTTCGGGGCGGCGTCGACGGTGTTCATGCTCTGGGCGAACCCGTCGGACCTGTCGGGTGCGTTCAGATGGGGATTGGGCCATCTGGAGAGCGTCGGATGGGCCAACATGCCCCTCATAATCGGAGCCACGGTGCTCGGCAGCGCCGCGGTACTGCTCATGTCGGAACGGCTCAACGTCATGAACGCAGGCGACCGTGGGGCGCTCACCATGGGCGAGGATCCGAACAAGGTGAGGTTCCTGTGCCTCCTCTTGACGTCCATGATGGTGGCCGTCGTGGTGGCGTTCACGGGTACCATCGGGTTCGTCGGGATCGTCGCACCGCACGTCGTCAGGCTGACGATGGGGACGAATACCCGCTACATGCTGCTCGGGTCGTTCGCGGTAGGCGCCGTGTTGTTGGTGGCGTCCGATGCTTTGGCAAAGGTCATGGCACTCCCGGTGGGAGTGATAATGTCGGTGGTCGGAGGACCGTTGTTCCTGTTCATCCTCGTGAAACAGTACAGGCGGGAGCAT
>JAFVET010000021.1 GCA_017475875.1 Candidatus Methanomethylophilaceae archaeon | reverse complement strand
CCGCCAAAGGCTCGACAGGATCGTATCAGTGGTCGAGGACCTCATCGGTTCCGAAGAGGATTCGCCCTCCGAGATGGACGCTTGGATACTCTCCAGGTTCAACAACCACCTCGCGTCGATACGTTCGGTCATGGACCGCTACGACCTCAGACAGATGGCGACTATCGTCTACTTCGACATGCTCAACGACATCAAGTGGTACCAGCGTCGCGGGGGCCGCGACCGCGGTACGTTGAACAAGGTGCTGAGGATCTGGATCCAGGCCATGATGCCGGTCACCCCCCATGTGGCGGAGGAGCTGTGGAACGAGGCTGGATTCGAGGGACTCGTATCGGCCGGACTCCTTCCGGAAGCAGACGGATCGGCCATATCCGCGGATGCGGAATATGCCGAAGAGTTGCTGAAAGAGGTCATGACGGACGTCTCCAAGATACGCAAGATCGCGGACATCGAACCCAAGAGGCTGATAATCTACACCACGCCCGCGTGGAAGGTCAAGGTCATCGACACCGCCCTGCAGATGTCGGCCGACGGGGACCTGAGCATACCGAACCTCACCAAGAGGTGCATGTCCGACGAAACCATCAAAAAGAACGGGAAGACTGCCTCCGAGCTCGCCAAGAAGGTTACGGTGGACATACAGAGGTCTGAGGGAGACAACCTGAGGAGAGCCGTTTCCGTGGACGAGTACGAACTCCTCACCAAGGCCTCCGAGTTCCTCAGCACGGAGACTTCCATCCCTACATCCGTGATGAGGGCAGACGAAGAGGGGCTCTACGACCCGGCTGGAAAGGCCAAGGCGGCCGCTCCCGGACGTCCTGCCATTTACCTCGAATGATTGAAACGACTGGACCGCGTCTCCGTAGGATGTGGTCCAGTCTACCCATGGACATCATTCCATACCATCCGATAAGGCTGTTGTGAGGGTTAAATGTGAAAACGCAACCGGCATTCAGAGCACGAATGTGAAAAACTCTACAATGTGGGCGTGTAATTATACCCATCACGATGTGCTCGGACCACAAGACTGTATGGAAGATGTTTACCTTACTAGGTCAGATGGTAAAGGTGCAGTGGAAATTGTAGTTGAGGTAAGGATGACCAATAGCAATAATGATAAACAACACACAACCACAGAAAAAAGGTCAAGACACACTCGTTTCCTCAAAAGTCCAATCAATCAGTATGTTTGATTCAATCCATTCTTTACAGTACTCGAGGCCCCTATCAAGATAGATCGCTCCGACAATAGCCTCGATGTAAATATCATGTCCGGGATTGGGCAGTTGAAGATGCTTAGGGGCATCGTCGAAGAAGAATTGGTCGTTGTATGCAAAACTCTGGATATTCAGTTCGAGAGTCTTAAAATGAAGGTTCTTGTTACTTTCGATACGACTCTTGCTTGCTGTGATGCTTCCTCTATCTTTCCCCTCAAGGTACAGTTTTTCAGTAATGATCATTTTCAAAACTGAGTCTCCAAGTGTTGCCAGCGAACCGTTGAAGTACTCTTTATTCGAAGTATTCCCATTTTTCAACACATTCACACACATGGCATTGGCGAGATGGGTTATGTCTTTAGGACAGTACTGAATCTACTAAGCCAGTTGTTCCATCTTCTCGTTGATTATCTTCATCTCCATTTTATTTACCTTCTGAAAATTCAGAATCGTCATTTACGAAATCTTGGGGAAAACCAAGATATGTTTCAGAATCCTCTGATATGATGATCTCAACCTGTCTTACTTCTTCAGAATAGAACTGTTTTGGCGATTCATCCTTTACTATTATCTTTTGGTTGGAACTACCCCTATGAGTCGGATATGTGTCTCTTTTGCTCTCAACATAACGTCCTGCGAATATCTCAGAAGCAAGATCTACTATAGACCGTTGAAGAGTTTTCAGCTCATATCCAGTGAAGAGAACTATGTCAAGGCCGATTTTCCTTATGTATCTAGACAGAGCAAGAAGGCCTTCCCCCTGTTGCGGCGAAATCGGGTCATCGTCAGGAACATTTGCATTACGTACGATGAAACATCACTCGGGGTTCTCCCATCTTCTGAACGAATCGAGATGCACACCCGCCTGGTCCAGTGTGCGACCGACGACCGTTTCGATTATGTCGTCAACCGTTTCCGGCCTGTTATAGAAGCCGGGATTGGCATCCACGATCCTCACTCCCAACCTGGCAAGCTTCAGCTCGTTCTCGAGCATGATCGCGCTTTTCGGAGATTCGCGGACCAGTAGCACGAGCCCCCTGCCCTCCTTTATCATCACGGATGCCGCCCTCGTAATGAGGGTGTCGGCGATTCCGTTGGCGATTTTGGCTACGGTCGATTCGCTGCATGGCGCAACGAACATCCAGTCGTAGCGGCAACTTCCGGAGGCCATCGGTGCGAAAAGGTCGGAATCCGAATAAGCGTCGTCCGCCTTGGCGACCAGTTCTTCGTACGACACGTCGGTCTCGGCCTCGAGCACCTTCCTGCCGACTTCCGAGACCACCAGGTGCCTCTCCCCCGGGAGCCTTTCCAAAAGTCTTATCCCGTAAACCGAACCCGAAGCTCCGCTTATGGCGACTATGGACTTCATCTCAATCCCGTTCAGGAATCGAACGCGAGACGGTTCGAGTAGATCTTGTATGTCATGAAGAGTCCGACCACGCACAGGACGATGCACAGCAGGACGTCGCTCACGACGCCGAGGGTCGCGACGTCCGCCGATATGATCCCGAACACCGATACCGACGAAAGCGCACATGAGGCGATCGCAAGATTGGCGTTCGTCCTCCGCCTGGTCGTGTACTCCGCGATGAACGCCAGAGCCCCGCTGATAAGGAAGACCACACCTACTGCAAGACAGAGGTTCTTGATCGAGTCTATGTCCTCTACATTGACTTCAGGTATCATCTCGACTACCTGGTCGATCATTTCGGGGGTCAATGCGGCATATGTGAGCATGAACATGAGACCTCCGAGAACCGCGACAATGGAATACAGGAGAATCATCGTCACGACCCAACCGAGGTCGTCCTTTGACGGGACCGGCCTGGAGAACCCGTCGCTATAGGGTTCCCTCGGTCCGCCGTTCACGGGGTGGCGGCATTCCGGACAGAACTCGGCACCGGGTGGCAGCAACGCTCCGCATGCAACGCAGAATCTGCGTTCTTCATCGCTCATGGTTGCGAATCATAAATCTATGTCATAAGGATTGCCTAGGTCCTGTCGGAAAGTATGAAAGGGAAGTCCGAAACCGTCGATTTCAGACGGTGATTCTTGTCGGACATCACGGAAATCACGGCGATTCCCAGTTTTTCACGGAATGGTCAGACCCGACAGGACACATTGATAACTTTGAAATACTAGCTAGCCATGCACTCGATCACGGAGTTCAGAATGCACATGCACTCTGCCGTGGAGGGTGTTTCTCCCTCGGGCCGTACGGGCGAGTGAACGTACGGGTTGGTTTTACATTATTCTGCTTCAGCGTTAGCAATGCTTATATATGGCATCAATAATGCGAGTCTCGTTATTGCCCGCAAGGGCAGTGCGAGGTATCAAAATGGTAACCGTCTACGACGTTCCAGCTGAACAGCTCATTCTCAAGACGGCCCAGAAGCTCAAGGAGAACGAGAACATCGTTCCCCCTGCGTGGGCCGAGTTTGCGAAAACTGGAAGGCACACTGAGAGGGCCCCCATCCAGGATGACTGGTGGTACACTAGGGCTGCCTCCATTCTCAGAAAACTGTACGTGAAAGGGCCCATGGGCTCCTCCAAGCTCGCCGCCGAGTACGGCGGATTCGCCGACAGGGGATCCATGCCCAACAAAGCGGTCAAGGGAAGCCGCAACATCGCCAGGAAATGCATGATGCAGCTCGAGGCGGCGGGATATCTCGTCTCCGCTGAGAAAGAAGGTCGTGCCATAAGCCCCGCTGGACAGTCGCTTCTAGACAACACTGCTAAAGAGGTCTATGACGAGATGAAGGCGTGAGGAGGCGAACGGCATGGATGATCCGGAACTGATGGCATTGAGACAGAAACGCATGGCAGAGCTGCAGAAGCAGGCCGCCGAACAGGCGCAGCAGCAGGAGCAGGCCAAGCAGGTCGAGATGCAGAAACAATCAGTGCTCAGGCAGATAATGACTCCGGAAGCCCGTGACAGGCTCAACAACATAAAGCTCGCGAACCCCCAGCTGGCCGACAGCGTGGAGATGCAGCTCATACAGTTGGCCCAGTCAGGCAGGCTCAGAGACGTCATCGACGACGCCATGCTGAAGAAGCTCCTGGCCCAGATCATCCCTCAGAAGAGGGAGATTACCATAGAGAGGAGATAATCATGTCAAGTACAAAGGCCCCGGCAATGAAGACCAGGCTCAACAAGAAAGTCAAGCAGAACCGCCGTGTCCCCGCATGGGTCATGATGAGGACCAACAGGCAGTTCCTCCGCCACCCCAAGAGAAGGTCGTGGCGCATGAGCAAGCTCAAGGAGTGATTCGAATGGCAGACGAAGTCGAGAGAATCATGGTGGTTCCGCTCAGGAAGACCAAACAGGCGCCCCGCACCCGCAGGGCCAACCGTGCAGTGAAGGAGACCAGGGAGTTCGTCGCGAGGCACATGAAGGCCGAGCAGGACAAGATCTGGTTCGACGCCAGCGTGAACGAGGCCATCTGGGCCCGTGGGATCCGCAACCCGCCCAACAAGATCACCGTCAAAGCGGTGAAGTACGAGGACGGGCTCGTGGAAGTCTCCCTTTCGGAGTGATTTCCATGATGAGGCTCTCACGCTACGGTGGAAACCCTAACATCGGGGTCTATGCGGCGGTGAACGAGAGCCACGCTTTTATCGCCGGGGACGCCTCCAACGAGTTCGTAGAGACCGTTGAGGCCGCCCTCGGCGTTGAAACGACTTTGCTCACCATCGCAGGATCCTTCGTCATCGGGTCCCTCATGGCCATCAACTCCAACGGTGCCGTCGTATCAGGCCTCACCGAGGAGGGAGAGGTGAAGAAGATAGGCGAGTTCGCCAAGTGCATCCGCGTCGACGACCCGCTCAACGCCGCCGGCAACAACATACTGGTCAACGACCACGGTGCCATCGTCAACCCCGATTACCCGGAGGATGTCATCAGATCGATATCCGACGCCCTCGGGGTCGAGTGCGTTCCGGCGACGATCGCCGACTGCAAGACCGTCGGTTCCATATGCTCCGCGACCAACAAGGGTTGCGTGTGCCACATAGACGCCACCGACGACGAGGTCGAACTCATCAAGGACGTCCTGAAGGTCGAAGCCGTCAGGTCGTCTGTCAACCACGGCTCCCGCATGGTCGGTGCCGGGATACTGTCCAACAGCAAGGGCGCGGTCGTCGGCGACGACACGACCCCCATCGAGATGGGCAGGATCGAAGAAGGGCTCGCCCTTTACTGACCTCGACGGTCGAACACCCAGCATTCCTTCATGTCTATATCTTCGCGCGAGATCTCGATCTCGTTGCCGACGTAGCATATGGAATCGCTGGGTATCATTTTGAGGAACTCGTCCACACCTGTTATCGGAAGCGTCAGACCACCGAACCTGTAATGCATCGGCACGACGATGTTCGGGTTGACCAGCTCGATCAGCCTGCGGACCTGCTCCAACGGAAGCGTGAAGACCTCGCCGGTCGGCACGAACATCATGTCCACGCCCCTTATCTCCGCCAGGGTCTGTTCGTCCGGGATGCATCCGAGGTCACCGCAGTGCAGAACCGATATCCCCTCCATCTCGAAGCGGTACATCGTGTTCGGGCCGCGCTGGGAACCACCGGCCTGGTCGTGGAACGTGGGGTACCCTTTGAAGTCTATTCCGTTGAACTTGAACGGACCGTTGTTCAGGAGAAGGTCGGAATGCGTCCCGGAAATCATGCGGGCGGCGTTGTGGTCGTAATGGTTGTGCGTCATCAAGACCAGATTGGCGGAGGCGCTAGGGGGCTTGATGCCTATGGAACGACCGTCGTGGGGATCGATAACAAGTCTGAGGTTGCCGTCTTCGAACTCGAAACACGAATGGCCGTGCCATCTGATGCGCATGGCCCGTCAACCACCGCTTTTCCTTTTATTGGTTTCGTCACACAAGGGAATCGCTTGTGTCGCGGGACATCTCATTCCAGGGATTACCGAATCGGCACCTGTTACCAATGTCTGAAAGAAAACCCAAACCGGCGTGGGATATCCACCCATTTTATTTTATCGGACCATGGCGTTACCGCACCCATGAAGAAGACTCTGGTCCTTGTTGTGGACAGGGACGACGATTTCGGTGTCAAGGGCAAGGTCACGGCCCCGGTCATAGGGATCGACGCCTGCCTCAAGGCCGCCAACGCCCTGGGCATGGCGGATCCGGAGGATTCCGACCTCAACGCGCTGTATGCGGCGATCAACTCCTGCCAGGAGATCAGGGCCGAAGGCGAATCCTGCGAGGTGGCCCTCATCACGGGCAACGAGAAGGTGGGGTACAAATCCGATGCGGAACTCGTCAGGCAGCTGGAGATCGTCCTGGACAAACTGAATCCCGAACGCGTGGTCCTCGTTGGCGACGGTGCGGAGGACGAATACATCTATCCGATGGTCATGTCCCGCGTCAAGGTGGATTCGGTGAGACGCGTCTACGTAAAACAGGCCCCAGGCCTTGAGGGTTCGTTCTACATAATCACCAGGATCCTCGACGACCCGGCGAAGAGGAAGAGGTTCATCGCCCCCCTCGGGTTCATACTGTGCGTCATATCGCTGTTCTTCATCGTCCCGAACATCATCTTCTTCCTGATGAACGGGAACCTGGAACTCATCAACAGGACCACAGGCAGTTTCATCGTGTTCGCCATCGGCCTGGTCCTGATAATGTACGCCTACGAGTTCAAATCCGTCCTGTCCAAGACGAGGAAGTACATCTACAACAGGATAATGGGTCGCAACACGGACATAATCTTCGCCATAACCGCGGCCTTCGTCGTGGTGATATCGCTGATATGGCTGGTGTACGACGTGTCCGACTCGTACAACCCCAACCTCGTGTCTCTGTCGATCTACTGCCTCGCATCCCTCGTGTGGCCGGTGATAATGGCCTTCTCGATACTGATTGTGGGCCGTATCATCTCAGACTACCAGATAAAACACGTCTTCCGCCCGACCATGCTCATGGGGTGCGTGTCCCTGTTCTCCATCGGACTCGTCCTGATAGGGGGACTGGACCTGATACAGAGCTTCGTTTCGGACAACTGGCCCGACGTGATCGGCATCGTGGAGCTGGTGTCCGGAGTCATACTCGCGCTGGTCAAGAACAGGGCCGCGGAGAAGATCTTCCCAGAGGACGCTGGTAAGGTTGCGGCTGAATGAGTGGTTGCCGACCTACCGCATGATAGCGAAGGACCTCGGTCTGGACGAATTCCTGGACTCGGAGGCCGTGAAGGTCCTGAAATGGGTCACGCTGAACAGCGACCTGGTCGACGACGAGGACTACGCCCACCTCTTCCAAGGCAAGGTCACGGTCGTCGGCAACTCGCCGGACGTACTGTCGAAGATACCGTTGATAGACAGGGATTCCACGATAGTGGCCGCTGGCTCCGCGGCCTCCGCGGTGGTTTCCTCCAATATCCCGTGCCAGATCCTGGTGACGGATCTGGACGGACCGATAGGCCCTCAGCTGGAGCTCAGCTCGCGTGGCGCACTAACGTTCATCCTCGCCCACGGGGACAACACCGACCTGGTCCGCGGTTACGCGGGACAGTTCGACGGTCCCGTGATACTGACCTCCCAGGTCAGCGAGGGCACGACGTTCTCGTGCTACGGCGGATTCTCGGACGGGGACCGTGCGGTGTGCATAGCGAGGCATTTCGGGTGCCGTCACATCGACCTCGCAGGATTCGACTACGACAACCCCTCCGTGAAGGACGGCTCCGACCAGGCACGCAAGCTGAAGAAACTCCGTTGGGCCAGGTACATCATCGAAGACCTCAACCCGCCCGGAGTCGAAATAAGGATGCTTCGACCGGCACGGGCCTATATATCCGATAAGGACATCACCCGGCGATGAACACAGCGTACCTCGTACTGCTAATTCTGGCGATAATCTACATCCCCATCTACATATGGGTATGGAAGTCCCCCCAGGAGGCGGAGAGGTACCATCTCGCCAAGTACGGTCCCGCCATAATGATCAAGACCGGCCTCGGGATCAAGAGCATGGAGAGGCTCGGCAGGCACACCCTGCTGTGCAGGACGTTCGGGTTCGTCTCCAAGGTCCTGTCGGCGATCCTGCTGCTGATGATGCTCTACATGCTGATAGTGGCGTTCATAGCCATCCCGAGCCGTATAGGCCAAGGCTCCATCGGGATAGAATACGCTCTGGCGATTCCGGGGTTCAACCCCATAATGCCCCTCAGCTACGGTGTGGCGGCGCTGTTCATAGCCATGGTCGTCCACGAGTTCGCGCACGGCGTGCAGTCGAGGTCCAACGACGTCGACGTCCAGTCCACGGGACTCCTGTACGGGGTTGTCCCCCTTGGAGCGTTCGTCGAACCCGACGAGGAACAGATGAAGACGAAACCCCGCAGGGTGAAGATGGACGTTTACACCGCGGGCATATCGATAAACACCATCGTGGCGGCCATATCCATAACTTTGATGGTCCTGGCGTGTTCCGCCGTATCGAGCCCCTACGAGGGCGATGCGGGCGTGTATTCCGTCGATGCCGATTCCCCCGCGTACATTGGCGGGATACCCTCTTCGGCGATCATAGAGTCCGTGAAAGAAGAAGGGGCCGACTCGTTCGTCGACGTCACTACCAAGTCGAAGGGCAACCTTTTCGCGATAGACTATCCGTTCGATCCGACCAAACGCTACGTGCTGCGGTACGTGACCGAAGAGGGAGCACAGGAATCGGGACCCATCCAGATGGGTACGTTCGTCAAAGCGATATCCACCGGATCGCCGGCCGACAAGAACGGGATACCGTACGGCGTGCTGCTCTATAAGGTGATAACCGGAGACGAGGAGTTCCTGGTCAGCGACCCCATCGGCTTCAGCGACTTCATGGCGGGGACCAGCCCCGGGGACGTCGTTACGGTCGTGACCGTCAGCGTCATGGACGCCGACGGCAACTACGAAACCTAGACCTACGGGGACGTCGTCCTGGCATCCTCCGGTTCGATCGGTTTCCTCGGAGTGGTGACTACACAATCCGGACTCACGGTCTACACCCCGGAACACATCATGGAACTCGCGAAGAACCCCTTCGCCAGGGGAGACGGAACACCGTTCGGAACCGTGAAATCCCTGCTCTCCTACCTGTCGGGACCGTTCAACAGCATGGACCCGCTGTCCGACGACCTCAAGTTCTGGTACGAGGTCCCCGCCGGGAACCTGTTCTGGATCGTCGTCACGCTGCTG
>JAFVET010000256.1 GCA_017475875.1 Candidatus Methanomethylophilaceae archaeon | reverse complement strand
GTCCATCAGTTCGAACTGGTTGGTGAAGTCGAGATGGAGGGTAGTTTCGTCGAGCAACAACACGTCTGGATCCTGAACGAGGGCCCTTGCGATCATGACCCTCCTCAGTTCCCCGCCGCTCAACTCGTTGATGCTGCGGTCGATGAAATCGACCATGCCGACCCGTTCCAAAGCGTCATAGATCTCGTCCATGTCGGAAGACGAGGCCTCCCTGGCCCTCGTCTTGGCATAACGGCCCATCTTCACCACTTCGAGGACCGTGAACGGGAACGAGGTACCGTTGGACTGGGCGACCGTCGCCATGTGCTGGGCAAGATCCTTGCTCGACATCTTCTGGACGTCCATTTCA
Organism: Candidatus Methanomethylophilaceae archaeon; assembly: GCA_017475875.1. Taxonomy (GTDB): domain Archaea; phylum Thermoplasmatota; class Thermoplasmata; order Methanomassiliicoccales; family Methanomethylophilaceae; genus Methanoprimaticola. Next base: position 6,989 of record JAFVET010000256.1, on the reverse strand, counting down.
CCGAGTCCATCGGAATCGTCTATCCGGATGCAACCCTCCGTCGGTTTCAGGATGGTGTTGATACAGTTCAGGAGGGTTGTCTTCCCGCAACCGTTCTGACCCAATATCCCCACGACGTTCCCGCTCTCCAACCTGAACGTCAGACCTTTCAGGACGCTCTTCGATCCGTAACTGAACTTGACTCCCTCGATCTCCAGGTCCATGTTATCAGCTCCAGATCTCCCTCCTCCTGGAACGGAGGATGTAAAGGAAGAACGGCGCCCCGAGGAGGGATGTGAGTATCCCGACCGGGAGCTCCCCCACGGTGATGACCTTCGCCACCGTGTCCATCACCAGCATGAATATGGCGCCGCCGAACATGCAGAGGGGCATCAGGACGACGTGGTTGGGGCCCGCGATCATCCTGAAGATGTGAGGCACGATCAGTCCGACGAAACCGATGACTCCGCTTATGGACACGGAACCCGCCACCAGGAGCGACGTCCCCAGGATCAGCATTATGCGGCAGCGGCCGACGTTGACCCCAAGGGTCTTGGCCTGCTGCTCGCCCATCGCGATTATGTTCATCTCACGTACATTGATACCGACCAGTATCAATCCCGCCACTATCGGCACGAGGGCGAGATAGAACGAGTTCCAGCCGCAACGGTTGAAGCTGCCCATCATCCAGAAGACTATGTCCGCGAGGGTCGCGTCTTCAGCCAAATATTCTATCAGTGACGTCAGCCCCGAGAACAGGGCGCTTATCGCCATACCGGACAGCAGGAGCATCATCGTGGACGTACCGTACTTGGAATATGCGACGGCGTAGACCAGCCCCATCGTGCCTATGCAGAATATGAATGCCGCGGCGGTGGTGCCGTAAGCCCCCATGAACGAGAATATCCCGTAGGAGATGGCCATCGCGGCACCGAACGATGCCCCCGAAGACAGACCCAATACCGACGGTGACGCCATCGGGTTCTTGAACAGGGACTGCATGGTCATACCTCCCACGGATAAAGCCGCTCCGACGAGTATGACACAGAGCATCCGGGGGATGCGTATGCGCCTTATGATGTAGTTGTCGCCCCATTCACCGTTCCCGAACAACCCGTCTATGCAACGTTCGAATGAAAGTCCTCCCGACCCGAGGAACATGCATATGAAAAAGGCCCCGATCAGGAGTGCGAATGTAATGAGGATGGCCGCCAAACCTCTGGAACGGTTCTGGGCGTTGATCGCTTCCAGGTCTTTTCCACTAGAGGGGCGGCCATCCATGTTTATCACTGGTTGAGCCTCATCTGTTCCGCTTCGGACCTCTTGTCGAGGGAATCGTCGTAGAAGATGATGATGTCGGGCCTCATCTCGATGACCTTCTCGTCGCCGAGGAGGACGAAAGAGGAACCGTCGCTGTCGACGATGTTTTCCCATCCGAGGATCTTGAAGAGGGAACCTGCGATCGATCCCCTCGGGGCACCCTTTCCGGAACTGGCCTCGAGGTACACGCTCAGCGCCTTGTCCCCCTGGGACTGATACTGTGCGACTCCCTTCTTGACACGGTATATGTCGAGCTGGGCCTTCTCGATGACCTTCTTGGCCTCGGGCTGCATGTCCATTATCGCTCCGGTCACCTCGGTGCAGGCTAAGGTGTCGTTGATGGACTTGGACGCGACGAAGTAGAACGTCGTGTTAGTGTTCTCTGCGATGGTCTTGAGGTCGTTCAACTTGTCTGCAGAGAGGCCTGCAGGTATGGAGTTGGACATGAACACGACACAGGAACCGTATTTGGCGCATGCCTCGGTACAGGTCTTGATGAGCAACGCGGTGTCGATGGCGGAATCGGAACCGAGCCTGATCACGGAATCGGGAACGGTCAGTCCGAAACGGATCTGGAAATTCTCAGTGGCGGACTTGGAACCAGCATAAATGAGGTTCCAGAGGTCTGCCTCGGCCTTGGGCGAGTTGCCCGAATAGGGGACTTCGCCGTACTTCTGGCACAAGAGGTTGTAGATCGTATCGTTGGTCGAACCGGAGAACGAAATCACCGCTCCCGGCTTCGACTTGATGACCTGGTCCACCATCTCGGACTTCTGGTTGACGAGATCGAACCCGCTCTTTACGGTCAGATTACCGGTTGCATAGGAACCAGAGACCCTGGACTCGAAATCGGTGCGGAACTCCGCAGGAATCTTGTCCGCTGTGACATCAGCCTCTGGGAGAGGCGTGTATACATCCTCGTAGAGATCCACGAGAAGTGTCGAAATCGAAGGCGTATACGTGATGAAAGCGTATTTGGCCTCCAGGACGTAAGGATTCCAGGAGTACCATCCGCCCTTGGAGGACTGGTCGGCTTTTTTGACGAGGGAGATGTCGGGTTCGGTGTTGTCGATCATGCTGGCCTTGATCAAGAAGACACCGTCCTTCCTACCTTGAAGTCCTTCAAGCTTGGGATGAACTTGTCGATCCACTCCTGAACGAGCTTGGAAGCGTATCCGTCGGCAAACACCTCGGGGTAATACATCTCTACCTGATAGGCGACCCTGATGATGTTCGGCACGTTGCTGTTGAAGATGAAATAATGACCTGCCTTGTACGCATCGGTGTCCTTGAAGTACGGCTTGTACTTTTCCCACAGATCGTCAACCGCATCTCCGACGGTGGAGAACGAGTAGTTGCAGGTATGCGCTATGAACTGCGAGCTGTATTTCTCGGAGAGGATCCACTCGTCACCGATTTCGGCCTTCTTCGAGGTAGGGAAGTCGGCGAGGTTTATCGCTCCGGCGCAGACTGAAGTCGCATAGGCGGATCCTTCGGTCCCAGCTACGGAGTTTGTCATGGTGACCGCAAGAGTGGTGACCTTCTTGTTGACCTTGGAGATGCCCTTCTGGATATCGTCGTAGACCTCGTCGGACCATTTGACGAAATCCTGCGAGCTCGACTCGATACCGCAAAGGTATCCGACGGTAAGAGCCCAGTCAAGGGAATCGAGGCCACCAGCGGCATCGATCCTGACAACATCTATCCCGGCCTTCTCGAACTTCTCGTAATCCTTGAGGTAAGCGGAACTGTAATCGACGACGACACAGTCGATCTTGAGGTCCAGGGCCTTGTCGAGGTCCAAGGTGGTCATGGACGAGCTGATGACCTCGGCGTTAGCCATGAGGTCGCCGAACATGGTCTTGTCGTAGTTTCCACCTGAAATCGCCTTGATCATGTTGGTCGCTCCGATGGACTTCATGAGCGCAAGGGTCGTGTTGGGTATGGCGGAAAGCGTGGTCTCCGGGTAATGTGCTGATTTGACCACACCATCGTTGTTCAGATAGTAGATGGTCATCTTCTCACGGTTGACCATACGCTTGACGAAGTCAACGTCGGCGCTGTCGACCTTCCCGTCCTGATTGGCGTCGGCGAAGGGGGTCTTCTCCATTTCGCCTTTGATTATCTTTTGAAGAGCTTTCACATCGTCGTTATCAAGGTAGTCGTTGTTGTCGGCGTTCCCGAATATCTTGAGACGGCCTGTATCGTCATCGGACCTGTACTCATCAGATCCACTGTCACCGCCTTTGAGAGCTAGGAAAATGCCCGCTCCAGCGATGACCAGAATGACGATCGCAACTACAGCAATCACTTTCTTGTCCATACTATCACGTCGGATAATACATCCAACCGTTAATCGACTATGTCCTATATAGTCTTACCAGACCGATTTCCGCTGCCTGACCAACAGATATAGGAACACGGGGCCACCTATGCAAGCGGTTATCACTCCCACTGGCAAGCCGGTACCGATGTTCCTGGCTATGACGTCGGAGCAGATCAGCATCATCGCACCGAAGGCGGCTGATGCGGGAATCAGGTAACGGTTGTCCGAACCTATGATGATACGCACCATGTGGGGGGCCACCAACCCTACGAAACCGATGGTCCCAGTGAACGACACCAGAAATGCAGTCACTATGGAGACGATAACCAGAACCAACAGCCTGCACCTTTTGGGATCCACCCCAAGGGATACGGCGCTCGTGTCACTGGTAATCATCACGTTTATCCGCCTGGCGAGCATGATGAATAATACCATCCCAAAGATGGTCGCCAGTATCATGAACCAGACATTGTCCCAGTTAGCCTTCCCTAGGGTCCCGACGCTCCACATGTACACATCCTGAAGGGAATCCTCCGAAGCAGTCAGCTTTAGGAATGTGGTCATAGCCGTGAACACGTACATGACCGCGATACCTATCAGGATCATCATCGAGGAAGTGACCTTCCTCCTGATAGATGAGAACGCGATAATTACCAGGGAAGGAATCAACGCGAACACAAAGGCGTCGATGACTATGGACGGTTGTCCCACTATTCCAGGTATCAAGCAAACCCCGAGGACTATCGAAATGGTCGCACCCAATCCCGCTCCGGCGGATATGCCGGTGGTGTACGGATCGGCCAGGGGATTCTTCAAGGTGCTCTGCATGGCGGCGCCGCACACGCCTAATCCCGCTCCGACGGCCATCCCAGCCAGAGAGCGTGGAAGCCTCAAGTCCCATATGATGTGGTCCTTCTTCAGACCTATGTCCGTGTCCGGGAAGTTGCCACATATATGATCCCAGAGGATTTGATAGGACTCGACGAAACCCACGTCGTAGTATCCGAAGGAAAGCTGCAAGCCGAGCGCGATAAAGGCTATCACCACACACACTACAGCGAAGATAACCTTGCGGGACACGGACTTGTAATACATAGACTTGAACAGAGTCCGTTCCACTCACCACACCCCCTTCTTGGATTTCAAGATGAGGATCAGGAACATCGGCCCGCCGATGAACGACATGACGACTCCCACCGGCAACTCCCCAGGTTCTATGACCGTACGGGCTATCAGATCGGCAGTCAGTAAAAACAATGCGCCAAAGATCGCCGCCGCGGGTATAACGTACTTGTTGTCCGAACCGATGATCATACGGACGATATGGGGGGAGACGAGACCGAGGAATCCAATTATTCCTATAAAGGACACCACCGCCGAGGTCATCAGCGAAAGAACCACTAGAACCATGAGGCGGTAGTTATCGGCGTTCAACCCCAGACTCTTGGCGCTCTCGTCGCCCATCGTCAAGATGTTCAACTGCTTTGATGTGAATGCAAGCACCACGCTACCCACCGCCACTATGATGAACATCATCGGGAAATCGTCCCATGTGGTCCACTGAAGGGTACCGATCTGCCATAGGAAAGCCTCCTGGATCTTCCCTGCCTCGGAGGAGATGAGGATGAGCGTGCTCATGGCATTGAAGAGATAAGACATCGCCACGCCCGCCAGGATTATGGTGGCGGGGGAGGTCTTCGATATCCTGGAAACTAGGATAGTTACCACGGTCGGGATCATGCCGAACAGGAATGCGTTGGCTACAATGCCATAGTTGCCACTGATAGAACCCGCGGTGATACCCAATGCTAGGGCTGCGGTGACTCCCAGGACTGCTCCGGACGATATCCCCGTAGTGTATGGGTCGGCGAGCGGATTCTTGACGACGCTCTGCATGGCCGCTCCTCCGATGGCGAGGCCCACTCCTGCGATTATAGCAATCACCTCCCTGGGAAGACGGTCCTCCCAGACGAGGAAATCGTTTGTCCACTCCGGGGTGCCTATATCGTATGAAACACCTGTGATATGGTCCCAAAGGGTGGTGAAGACCGTAAAGAAGTCGATCTCATGGCTACCGAGGGTGAGCGAGTATCCGAAGAGGATAACAAGACACACTATGCAGGCAAGCATGAATAGTACCTTGCGGAACGTGTACTTGCGGTACTCCTCCTTCATGCGATCCTTGGCGGTCCCTTCTCCACAGGCCTCATCTGCAGATGACATATGATGATCACTCCAACTCATATGGCTTCGGTGGCGGTATCCCTGGTTTCGGGAACCGTCACCCCCGCTTCCAGCTGCTTCTTCTCCTGAATGGAGTCCCTCAGTATGACGTGAGGCACCCCCTCATCGTCTATGACCTTGGCATCGACTCCGTAGACCACCTCGAGGTTCTGGCGGGTTATGACCTCCTTGGGTGTGCCGACGTCAAAGACGGTACCCCCATGCAGTAGTATTATCTCATCAGAATACTTGGCCGCGATGTTGATGTCGTGGCAGATCATTATCACTAAGATCTCCTTCACCCTTGAAAGGCGCTTGAGCATCTTGGCGACCTCGAGCTGATGACGGACGTCCAAATTGGATGTGGGCTCGTCGAGCAAAAGGACCTTCGGTTCCTGCGCAAGTCCCCTGGCCAACATGACTTTCTGGTGTTGTCCAGCGGAAAGCTCGTTGAAGGAACGCATGGCCAAATCGAGGATACCAAGCATGTCCAAGGTCTCGTAGACTATATCGAGATCCGAATCCAGGGTGCCTCTATGACTGTGAGGGTGCCTCCCCATAAGAACGGTGTCCACGACAGTGAGAGGGAACGTATCGTTCGCAGAATATGGGACGTACCCGACCATCTTGGCCATCTCTTTGATAGAGATATCCTTCACGTTTCTGTCATCTATAATCACGGTACCCACGGTGGGGGACAGAATCTTGTTGATGCAATGGATAAGCGTGGATTTTCCAACCCCGTTCGGGCCCAAAATCGATATGAACCTGGGTCCCCGCATCGTTACTGTCACGTCTTTCAATATAGGTACGCTAGAGTATCCGAATTCCAGACCCTCGATATTAATGATCAAACGCTCACCTAGCCTACGGGCCGTATTGGACCATATATCCAACTATTAGTTAACTATTTCCAAAAGTCGACTTTCTGCAACATGGCCCACATGATTGCCATGATTTGCAGGTGTAGTCTACCTAAACGCACGCTACAGCCGAAAATGTGCGTCCGCGTGGTTGCATATTTTTAATATAACCGCAACATTGCAACCCCTAGACACTGTTACAGAAGGTGGGAAAGGATGACCGTAAAGCAATACCTCTTGGATAAGATAGATAAAGGGACCATCCACGTCACTCTTCT
>JAFVET010000255.1 GCA_017475875.1 Candidatus Methanomethylophilaceae archaeon | reverse complement strand
TACATGCCTCAGATCGCAATCATAGGTGGAACGGGCATCTACAACCCGAAGACCTTCGAAAAGATCCGTGAAGTGTATCCGGACACGCCTTACGGCAAGCCTTCCGACAAGATCCTGATAGGCAGGATCGCCGGAGTCGAGGTCGCGTTCCTCTACCGTCACGGGAAGAGTCACCAGCACCCCCCGTCCTCCGTCCCTTACAAGGCGAACATGTGGGTCCTCAAGGAACTCGGATGCAAATACGTCATATCCGCTTGCGCGGTCGGTTCCCTGCAGGAGAAGTTCGCTCCGGGCGACCTTGTCATCGCGGACCAGTTCATCGACTTCACGAAGAAGCGCGACTACACCTACTTCGACAAGAAGACGGTGCACATCTCAATCCCAGACCCGTTCTGCAAGTACCTCAACAGGGTGTTTTCCGAGGCGGCGGTGGAAGCGGGGATAAACCACCACGACGGCGGCACCTACATGTGCATCGAGGGGCCGAGGTTCTCGACCCGCGCCGAGAGCAACATGTACCGCAACTTCGCGGACATCATCGGCATGACCGTGGTTCCCGAATGCCAGCTGGCAAGGGAACTGGGGATGTGCTACTGCAGCCTGGCGACGGTCACCGACTACGACGTCTGGAAGGACGAGCCGGTGGACATCGACATGGTTAACCGCACCATGTCCGAATGCCTGGACAAGGTCCTCAGACTCCTGGAGCTCGGTCTCCCCAAGATCGAGGAAGACGGATGTCAGGAATGCATCGAAGCCGCCAAAGGCTGCGGTGCCTTGAACCGAATCTGAAAAGAGTCTAAAAACCACCCTTGGCAGACGACCGATGTCGGGGCTGAACCGGCCTCGACATCGGTTCGTAAACCTATCGAAGCCAATCTTATTCTATCTGCTTGTCTTCCCCTCCACCCATGGTCAAGAAGAGCGAAGCCAAGAAACTGGCTGAGGAGATACTCAGCAACCCGAAGAACATGCTCTCTGACAAGGACTTCCCTGTCAAGAAGGCCGAATCGTTCTCCACGGGATACGTCAAGTTCCTTGCGAACAAGACCGAACGCGAGGTCGTCGAATACGTCCTCCCGATCCTCCGCGACAAGGGATATACCGAGTACAAGCGCGGAATGGAGCACGAACCCGGTGTCAAATTCTTCAAAGTCAACAGGAACAAGACCATCCTGATGGGAACGTTCGGGAAGAGGCCCGTATCCGAGGGAATGCGCGTGTCCGTCGCGCACATCGACAGCCCCCGCCTCGACTTCAAGCCCCACCCGCTCTTCGAGGACACCGAGATGGCCTTCTTCAAGACCCACTACTACGGCGGCATCAAGAAGTACCAGTGGACCACGATACCGCTCTCGATCCGCGGTGTGATAAAGACCTCCGACGGAAAGACCGTCACCGTCAGGTTCGGCGAGGACGAGAACGAACCCTGCCTGCTCATCACCGACCTCCTTCCGCATCTCGCCCAGAACCAGATGAGCAAGACCGCGTCCAAAGTGGTCGAGGGAGAGCAGCTCAACCTCCTCATCGGCTCCCGCCCGTTCGAGGGCGAGGGTATCAAGGAACCTGTAAAACTCAAGATAATGTCCCTCCTCCACGAGAAATACGGGATCAAGGAAGGGGACTTCGAATCCGCAGAACTCTGCGCCGTACCTGCGTTCAAGGCGAGGACCATGGGTCTGGACGAATCGATGATCGCGGGATACGGTCAGGACGACAGCTCCTGCGCCTATGCCGAGTTCATGGCCGAACTCGACACCAAAGACCCCGAGTACACCACGCTGACGATCTTCGCAGACAAGGAGGAGACCGGATCCGACGGAGTCACCGGCATGAGGTCGTTCTTCTTCAGGGACTTCATGGAGGACCTCGCCCAGGACGTTGACGCCGAGGTCCACGACGTCCTGCGCAACTCCATCTGTCTGTCGTGCGACGTCGGAGCGGCTTACGACCCCGCATACCCCGACGTCTACGAGAGAACGAACTGCGCCTACCTCAACTACGGCCCCATCATCTCCAAATACGACGGCTCCCGCGGGAAATACAGCACCAACGACGCCTCGGCCGAGATGGTGGACTACCTGCTCAGCATCCTCCGCGAGGAGAAGGTCGTCTGGCAGATGGGAGAACTCGGAAAGATCGACGTCGGTGGAGGCGGAACCATCGCATCCGAGATCTCGGTCCACGACATCGACACCATAGACATCGGAGTCCCGGTGCTGTCCATGCACGCACCCGTCGAGGTGACTTCGAAGGCCGACGTGTACATGCTCTACAAGGCCATCCTCGCTGTGTACAACAGCAAGAGGCCCAAGGACTTCTGAGATGGTGAGATGAGCGGGGACACTTCGGACCACGGGACCTTGGGCAGACGGCTCAGGGAGAGCGACCCGGCAAAGGCGGCGGAGCATTTCCGCATCGCGGCCGATGAAGGGGACCTGGAGTCCGCGTCCTCGCTCGGATACATGTATATGACCGGGGAGGGGGTCGATACGGACCGCTCCCTCTCCGAGAGATACCTTATACAGGCAGCCGAGGGCGGCATCCTTTCGGCCATGACCAACCTCGGATTCCTGCTTTCTTCCGAAAAACCCGAGGAATCGTTCAAATGGTTCTCGGTCGCAGCCGACAAGGGGAGCGTCACGGCGATGAAGAACCTCTCCGCCATGTATTCGGAAGGGAGAGGTGTCGGTGCCGATGCCGGGGAAGCGAGGAAATGGCTCGAGAAGGCGGCCGATTTCGGAGATGTCGACAGTCTCTGCGTCCTCGCTTCCATGTACCGCAACGGGAGCGGAGCGGAAAAGGACTGCCGCAAGGCGGCCGAATATTACCGCAAGGCGCTGGCACTCGGATACATGGAGGCCTGTTACGACCTCGCATTCATGCTCGAGAACGGCGAAGGGGTCCCCCGGGAT
>JAFVET010000254.1 GCA_017475875.1 Candidatus Methanomethylophilaceae archaeon | reverse complement strand
AGCCCGATCAGAGCCGTGACCCCTAGACAGACCAGGCCCGCATAGAACACGCGTTTCGGACGGAGGACGCCGGTCACGAGTTCGGGTGAACGGGAATGGTTCTCCTCCGTGTCGTATCCGTTCTTGAAATCCCCGTAGGTGTTGAGGAGGTTGGCTGCGGACTGGAGCAGTATGCCTCCGGCCATGACCAGGGCGAACATCACCCAATCTATGGTATCGAACGTATGTTCCGAATAGGCTATCGCCGCCCCTATCAGGACGGGGACGACCGCACCGTGGAGAGTCCACGGCCTGAACGCGTTGTACCATCCAGCTTTGACCTTCCTCACACCCGCCATCGGTCTCCGACCTCAGATTATCTCTATCTCCGGGCTGCGTTTGATCCCCATGCCGCCCGCGGCCTCCACGGCCTTGAGCACGCACATGGGGACCGGACACGCAGTGTGGGATATGTTTTTGCTAGCCCACTCGTACACCGCGGACTCGTTCATCGGACGACCCATCTCCTCCCACGGCATTATCACCGGGACGGGCGACTTCATCACCATCGGGCAGTCCGATTCCAACGTTACCGTAACGGACATCATGTCGTCGTTCATCTTCGCCTTCACGACTGTGTTCATCTTGCAGGCTCCGGCCATCACTTTGACTGTGCATTCGTCCGACATGCTCTGCTGTTACGTGTCCCGTCGGGATATACCTTCGCATCCCACACGGCCCGATCAGAACATCATACGACTGTTATTTAATGATAAACGATAAATTTTATATGTATAACATTATTGGCCACCATGCATTGGAAGGATCTCCTCAAAAGCAGCGCGTTCATGATGACCGCGGCCCTGCTTGTGGCCCTGGCCACGAACTTTTCGGGACTGTTTCCCGGCGATATTCTCACTGCGGACGTCCGTTCCAATCTGACGATCATATTCCTCATCGCGATCCAGACCGTGTCGCTCTCCAGGATCCCTTTCAGGAACCTCAACCCCGTGAGCAACGCCAAATCCGTACTGAGGGCCGTCTTCCTGGGGTTGATCGTATCCTCCCTGATCCCGTTGGCGGGATACTATCTGCTGAAGGATACAGAATACAGCATACAGGCCATGGGACTCGTGTTCATAGCGGCCACGCCCTTCGCCGCTTCGGTCACCCCGCTCTCCTATATACTCAGGGGAGACACGGAGCATGCCGCCAGAGGGACCATCGTAGTCTACCTGGTGTCTCTGATATGGATCCCGTTCATCGTGTGGCTCACCCTCGGCGAGGTCGTCGACATGAAGAACGTGACGATCACCGTCTTCGAGATCATGGGGATACCGTTGGTGCTGTCGAGGCTTCTCACCAAGGTGCAGATCGACCGTGACCTGATGGCGATCTCCCTCAACACGTGTATCTTCTTCATGATCTGGCTGTCCGTGGGTGCCACCGTGTTCTCCGGAGAGGCCTGGGTGTTCGCGGCCTTCGTCGCGATCGCGGCCCTCAGGTCGTTCGGACTCGGAAACCTGGTGGAGGTCGCAGAGAAGAAAGCCGGCATCCCCTGGAAGCAGAGGGTGACGGACATACTGATGACTTCGTACAAGAACAAGGGGATAGCCATCACCCTGTGCATGGCCGTACTGGGTCCCACGGGGATGGCACCGCTTGCGATGGTCGCCATAGCAACCTCCATCGTCGTGGAGGTGCTCTGGGTGGCGTTCATGGACTCGGTGCTGTTCAGCAAGAAGAGGATGTTGAAGGAGACGGGCGAGGACTCATGAGTCCTCGTCCTCGACATACTCCAATATGTCGCCGGGCTGACAGTCCAAGGCCTTGCATATGCCGTTGAGCGTGGAGAACCGTATGGCCGATATCTTTCCCGTCTTGATGTTGGAAAGGTTCACGTTGGAGATCCCGACCTTCTCGGCCAACTGGTTGAGTGACATCTTGCGGTCGGCCATCACACGATCTAGTCTCAGGATAATAGCCATTCGATCCCTCACAACGTATGGTCGTACTCGTCCTGCAGAACGTTGCCGTAACGGATCATCAATCCGAGGCAATAGACGACTACGCTGACCAGGATGCATCCGAAGAACATGAAGAGGATCATGTACCATCCCCTTCCCGAGAACACCTCGAGGAATCCAAGGACGACCGCACCAAACAGGAATATCTTCGAAAGAAGGATGAAACGGTCGGTGTTGCGGCCGGTGAACGGGGAATGCTCGTAACTGACCGATGTCATGAACGCGCGTATCGTATTCACAGTGGCGACGGCCAACATCAGGATCGCGATGAGTTCTGCTGCACGGATCCACATCTCGGGAGAACATTTTCTAGCAGACAGGAAATCGGAAAGGAACACCGAAGCGTTTTCCGAGAACGTCGAGCACACCGTCAGAGCGATGGAAGCCAAAAGACACGCGATCAAGACGAACTCCCCGACGACCATCGTCTTGGAACCGTACTCGCAGATCCGCCTGAGCGTGTGGAGGTCGCCTCTCATCGTCCCAAAATCGATGTTGGCATGAAAAAAGTTACGATGGCATGCGGACCGCGTGGCCGACGGAGGAGTGGAACCGCCAACTTCCATCCAACTGGGGTTAGTCTATATACCATTGAACATATCGCAATGACATGATGGCAGAGGTCAGGGGATTTACCGAAAGCGATATCCCGGAGATGACTAGGATTTGGAACGGGACCGTCGAAGACGGCCACGCCTTCCCTCAGGAGGATCCCCTGGGCGACGACACCGCCCCCGCGTTCTTCGATCAACAGGATGCGTGCGGGGTCGCCGTCGTCGACGGGAGGATCGTCGGCCTATACATCCTCCATCCGAACAACGTCGGCAGGTGCGGACACATATGCAACGCCAGCTACTGCGTCGACAGGAATGAGAGGAACCACGGTGCCGGAAAGGCCCTGGTCATGCATTCGCTCGAGACCGCACGCAACTTAGGATACCGCATAATGCAGTTCAACGCGGTCGTGGCCGACAACCTGCCCGCCATCGAAGTCTACAGGAAATGCGGGTTCCAGACCATCGGTACCGTTCCCGGCGGTTTCAGGAACGTCGACGGCGAATACAAGGACATAACCCTCTTCTACCACAGCCTGTGATACGGTGGCCTCTGTCAACACATATGTCAAATGCTTCCTGCGTTCCATCCTCGCAGGCATCTGTATATCCATCGGATGTTGCGTCTACATCGGATGCGAGGTCAAATGGGTGGGAGCCGTCCTGTTCTCGGTCGGCTTGTTCACCGTGATCACGTTCGGGTTCGACCTCTATACCGGAAAGATCGGATACGTCCTTGACAGGGACAAGGAATTCAGGGCCAAGATTCCTGTGATAATCCTCGGGAACTTCGTCGGATGCCTCGCCTGCGGCCTGATGATGCCGCTCGACGGAGCCGTGGCCATCGCGGATGCCAAACTCGCAGACCCGGATTACCTCAGGGTCCTGTTCAAAGGGTTGTTCTGCGGCATACTGATGTTCATTGCGGTGGACTATCACAAGATGAAGAAAAGCACGCTCGCCGTTTTCTTCTGCGTACCCGTGTTCATCCTCGCAGGCTTCGAGCACTCCATAGCGGACATGTTCTACTTCTGTTCCGCGGGATCGTTCTCGTTGGAATCCCTGCTGTTCATCGTCGTGGTGCTGATCGGCAACGCAATCGGCGGTGTGCTGATACCGCTGTTCCGCAGATACATGATCGACGACGAGAAATCCGAAGAAAAGAAGGAGAAAGAAGAGGAGCCGGCAAAGGAGTGAACGGGAAAGAGCCCTGGTCGCCCTCAGGCGTACCAGGGACTGTCCCATTCCCATGGACGGATGACGTCCGTGTAAAGTGCGAGACCCACCACGGCGCCCTCAGCTCCCGCTTCAGAGAGTATGCGGGCGTCGTCGAAGGACGTGACCCCGCCAGAAGCGATGACGGGACACGGGCAAGCCTTGATGAACGACTCGGCCTGGGCACGGTCGATCCCTTTCTTCTGACCCTCGACGTCCACGTTCGTGTTGAGGACTCCGGCGAGCCTCATGCCGCGGATCCTCTCGAACATATCTTCCACGGTGATGTCGGATGATTCCTGCCAACCTTTGATGGCGATCCTGCCGGCCTTCGTGTCCATGGAAAGCACGATCTTCCCAGGGAACGAATCCGCCAAGTCCTCGAGCCAATCGGGCTCCTTGACGGCCTTGGTACCCACGACGACACGGTCGGCACCCGCGGAGATGAGTTCCTCGACGGTCGTCTTGGAGCGTATGCCGCCTCCGACCTCGGCCGGGACGCCGCACTCCATGATGATGCGCTCGAAGACAGGGATGTTGCCCTCTTTCCCGAAAGCGGCGTCGAGATCGACGAGGTGCAGGTAATCGGCGCCTTTGGAGACCCACATCTCCGCCACGCTGAGCGGGTCGGGCATCACGATCTGCTGGCTTCCAGGGACCCCGCCGACGAGCTGGACCACCTTGTGGTCCATGACGTCGACCGCAGGTATGACCCTCACAGGCACCCCTCGGCGAAGTCGATGAAGTTCTTGAGGAAAGCGAGACCCGAAGTGCTGCTCTTCTCCGGATGGAACTGCGTGGCGTAGGTGTTGCTCCTGCGGAACATGACGGGTATGTCCGTGCCCTCGTAGTCAGTGGTGGCCACGCTCGATGAAAGGTCGGATCCACGGTAGGAGTGTGCGAAATAGAAGTGACGGTCCGAAATCCCGTCGAACACGGGGTCTTCGGTGCGGACGTAGTTCCACCCCATGTGGGGGATGGTCCTCCCCTGGAGACGGACGACCTGCCCCTTCAGCAGACCAATCCCCGGTGAGGAACCCTCCTCGCTGGATTCGTGGAGGATCTGCATCCCGATGCATATCCCCAACGCCGGCGTACCGGATTCCAGTTTCTCGCGTAATTGCTCCCTGTACGGCAGTATGTCGCGGACGGTACGGTCGAACGCACCCACTCCGGGAAGCACGATGCATTCCGCATCCAGGAGACGGGACATGTCCGTGACCACCTCCACGTTTGCTCCGCACCTCTCGAGGGAACGCTTGATCGAATACAGGTTCCCCACGCCGTAATCCGCCAAGGTGATGTTCAGCGACATTCGTCGATCACCTCCGCGGCCTTTTCCAGAAGCAGGGAGTTGAGCTCCTGCGTACCAACCGTGGTCCTCACGCAGTTCTCAGTCCTGCGCTTGGAACCGAAGTCGCGGATGAGGACCCCCTTCGACTTCAGTCCTGAGACGAGCGCCTCGTGGTCGATGGGGGAACGGGCGAGTATGAAGTTGGAATCGGACGGGAAGGTCTCGAAACCGAGCTTGCGCAGTCCCTCGGCGAGCTTCGGCCTCTGTTCCCTGACCATGTCTACGCTACTTTTGATGAAATCCTGGTCCTTGACAGCAGCTATGGCGGCGCCCTCGCTGACCTTGTTCAACGAATCCGGGATCTTGATGCACATCATCATGTCGGAGAGTTTGCGGTTGGTGACCGCGTAACCCACGCGGAGGGCGGCCATGGCGTAGGCTTTGGAGAACGTGCGAAGAACCACGAGGTTATCGAACTCCTCCACCCTCCTCACGAACGATTCGTCGGCGTATTCCGTGTAGGCCTCGTCCACGACGACGATCCCGTCGAAACGGGAGAGGACCTCCTCTATGTCCTTGCGCCTGAAACAGTTGCCAGTGGGGTTGTTGGGGGAGGGCATTATCGCTATCTTCCCACCCTTGGAAACGATGTCGTCGACGTCGAGCTGGAAATCCTCGGTGAGGTCCGACTCCTTGACGGTCCCACCGTTGCACCTGACGAAATAGTCGTAGAGGGTGTACGAAGGAACGGGTACGACGCAGTCGTCGCCCCAGTTGATGAACGTTTTGAAAGTGACGTCGAGAAGCTCGTCGGAACCGTTGCCCGCGATGATGTTGTCGGTCTCGAGACCGTAGAGTTCCGCCAAAGCGGAGCGGAGACCGTCGGAATACGTGTTGGGATAGCCTTCAAGATCCCAGGTAGTCTCGCTCAGATACCTGGCCGCGGCGGGGTTGGACCCGAGGACGTTGGTGTTCGTGTCCAGACGCACCTCTCCCGAGAGTTTGGGATTGTAGTATCTCTGGAAATCCCGGGTGGTCTCCCTCATGATCTCCCTTCCGGTCGTCATCGCTCCACCAGCCTTTCGATAGGCATGGTGAGGATGCCCTTGGCACCCATCCTCTTCAGATCGGTGATGATCGAGTATATCCTGTCCTGTTCGACCACCGCGTGGACGGCGACGTAGTCGTCGCTGCCGGCCAGCTGGAGGACGGTGGGGCCGCCTATGCCGGGCATGATCTCCCTCACCTTGGGGAGACATTCCTTGGGGACGTCGGCCATTATGTACTTGCGGCCTTCGGCGGATATGACGCTGGAAAGGGCGCTGGTGACCTCCTCGATCTCGCGGGCGTGCTCCTTCATGGCCCTTTCGGACACGAGCACCGCCGCCTGGGACTCCAGGATCGTGCCTATCTCGACAAGGCGGTTCATCTTCAGGGTGGAACCGGTCGAGACCAGGTCGACTATGTAATCGGAGACGCCCAGATAGGGCATGATCTCCGCGGCTCCGCTGATGTACAGGATCTCGACGTCCTTGCCTATCGACTTGAAATACTCCTCGGTGCAGCGCGGGAACGACGTGGCTATGCGGCTTCCGTCGGGGATGTCCTTCACGTCCCTGACCTGGGATTCCATCGGGACCGCCACCGCCAGGTGGCAATATCCGAACTGCATGTTGAGGGCGTTATGCAGTTGGCACCCCGATTCGGCCATCATGTCGAGTCCGGTGATACCCATGTCTATGGCACCGCGGTCGATGAATCCCGGTATGTCGTTGGCACGTACGAACATCACCTCGATGTCCTGGTTGCGGATCTGGACGTAGAGCTTCCTGCCTATGTCCTCCCCCAGGTCGAGACCCGCCTTGCGAAGCAGGTCGACGGTGCGTTCGTTCAGTCTTCCCTTGTTCGGAACACCTATCTTCAATGTCATCGGAGCCCTCAGTGGCTCGCATGCGGACGTGCGTAAAATAGTTTGCCCGAAGTCACGACGCGTCCTCTTTCTCCGAACCACCCTCGAGGAAGTTCAGGCCCACTATGCCAGCTATGAGTACTCCGAGGAACAACACCCCGACCATCGTCATCGGTTCCCCGAAATAGAACACGCTGACGATCGTGGAGCACACAGCACCGATTCCGACCCATACGGAATAGCATATCCCGGTGGGGAGGCCCGCCTTCAGGCCGTAGTTGAGGAACAGGACGCTCACCACTATGAATATCCCGGTCAATATCGTGAACAGCAGATCCGAGAAACCGTTGGACAGCTTCATGGTGGATGCCCAGACCATCTCGAACACGCCGCCTATCAAAACAACTCCCCAAGTACGATTCATATCCCCAACTCCGATGAAAGCTCGAGACCTACGATCCCTATGATTATCAGGGTCACGAAGACGACCTTGACACGTTCCAGACGTTCCTTGTATAGCAGCATCCCTGCGATTATAGTCGATATGGAACCTATCCCTGTCCAAATGGAATATGCCACACCGACGGACATCCCGTCCTCCATCGAGAACGCGATGAACATGGGACTGATGAACATGAAGGCAACCGCCACCGCACCCCACAGGAGCGACCTGGTGTCGTTGTATTTCTTCAGACCTATGACCCATACGGGTTCCAGGAATCCGCCTATCACTACCCATAACAGGGCGAAATCCAGTTCCATATGAAATGAGTACCCTGGCCCACATAATATATCTTACGGGCCAGGGTGGGAAGTATGTTCTGAATATGCTCAGAGGATGCCCTTGGCCTTCGCAAGCTCGGCGTTCAGAACCGAACCGCCGGCCCCACCGCGCAGGGTGTTGTGGGACATCGCGAACGCCTTGTAGTATCCGTTGCCCTGTCTGAGACGGCCGATGGTGACGGCCATGCCCTTGGCGCGGGCCGGGGATCCGGCCATGACGTCGAACACTGGCTGCGGACGGTTGTCCTCGTGGCGGACGATGATCGGCTGCACGGGAGCCGAGGGGAGGTTGAGCTTCTGGGGTTCGCCCCTGAACCCGACCAGCGTCTTCTCGATCTCCTCGAGGGTGGGCTGCTGCTCCAAATCCAGGACCAGGGACTCGAGATGGCCGTCTACGACGGGGACCCTGGCACAGTTGGCCATGACCTTGAATCCGGCGAAGTTGAACTTCCCGTTCGAATAGGTTCCGAGCATCTTGGCGAGTTCGGTCTCCATCTTCTCCTCCTCGTGGCTTATGAAGGGGACGACGTTGCCGACGGCGTCCAGGGACGGGACGCCGGGGTAACCGGCACCGGAGAGCGCCTGGTACGTGGAGACGAACACCTGCTTGAGTCCGTACGCCCTGTCCAGGGCGGCGAGGGGGGCCGCGATCCCGGTCGAGGAGCAGTTGGCGTTGGTGACTATGTACCCTCCGTCCTTGTAGGTGGGCTGGTCCTTGATCGCCTCGATCTGGTCGGGGTTGACCTCCGGAATCAGGATCGGGACGTGCTCGTCCATCCTGTGGGACCCGGCGTTGGTGAAGACCGCGACGCCGGCCTCGGCAAGCTGGGTCTCGGTCGGACCAGCCAGGTCGGACGGGATCCCGCTGAAGGCCACGCGGCAGTTCTTGGATATCTTGCCGACGTCCATGACCTCGATCTCGCGGTCCATGGTCTCGTCGAGGTACACGTGGTCCCTGACCTTCAACACCTCGGAGAGCTTCTTTCCCTGGGACCTCTCCGACGCGTACAGCCCCTCGATCTCGAAATACGGGTGGTCCTCGAGCATCTGGATGAACCTCTGGCCAATCATGCCGGTGGCCCCGAGAATCGCAACATTGATCTTACTCATCGAATGACCTCTGAAAAACGCTGAAAGTGAAAACGACGCCGTTCAATCGAAGAAGTGGCGCTGCCTTTCCTTGGAGATCTTCAATATGACCTCGGCTATGCTCCTTGCATCGCTCTCGGTGAGCGACACCTCCTCGCACAGCTCGTGGTACCTCCTTATGACCTCCTGTTCCTTCTCCCTGTCCCAATAGCTCTGGGACGACTGCTTCTTGGCCTTGGCCAACTCGTCTGCGATTTCCATGCGGGTCGCGATCAGATCTATGATCTGCTCGTCGATGGACTCGATCTGCGACCTGAGCTCTTCGGTATCGGGCATCGGAACACTCCGCGCGTCGATTATGGTTCGATTATTAATTGGTTTTTATAACTGTGCCAACAAAGTGCGAGACCGGTTCCCACGGGGATGGACCGCGATATACGATCGGACCATACTCGGTCTGATAACAAGATCTATGATATTCGCGATGCGGACTATGGTTCTGTACCCTGCCCCAGGGCTTGTCTCCAACCAGGACATGACCCTAGGTGAATCCGTATTCCACGGAGGTTCGGCGGTCGACTGCAGGATGATCGACGCGGGCTTGTTCCTGTGCCGTGTTAAGACGGGCGAAGGGGCCCGTCGCGTTATTCTTTGGAGGACGACGGATATACCGTCTTCAGATACGATACCGACATCGTCGACGAGAAAGGAGCGTACGCCTATGCGTGAATGCTTGCGACCGAACGTCCGCGTTCCGAGAGGGACCTTTATTCCATCGCATACAACCTCCCGTCGGAGATAATGTCGCACAAGGCTTTCGACATCAAGTACGAGAACGAGAACTGGCACGGTGAGGACAACGGGACCTGTTACAGAGAGGTCGTCGGAAACTTCGTGGAACGGGCCATCCGCTCCAGATATCCGATATTCGACGTCCTGGACGTCACTTGCGAAGCCTGTCTGACCAACACGGTGTTCGATGCATCGTATGCCGTCGAGATAATATCATCATTGATCGGGAACTATCGCAAAAGGATCTCCGTGAAGGAGTT
>JAFVET010000253.1 GCA_017475875.1 Candidatus Methanomethylophilaceae archaeon | reverse complement strand
GAGGCGGTCTCGGAAGCCGTGGAGGACGGCGCGGACAGGATAATCGTGGTGCCGTTCTACTTCGCCCCTGGGAAGATAACGGACGGGACGACCCTCGAGAGGGTCATGGCGGACGAGGACTCCCGCACCGGTTCCGTCGAAGTGGGAGGACGCGACATCCCGGTATCCGTAGCCAGGATGTTCATAACCTATCCTTCGGTCAAGAACGTGATCCTGTCTGTCTGCAGAACAGAGGTGAAGGACAAGGAAAAGACCGGGATCATGATGGTCGGTCACGGTTCCAGAGACGGACACAACCTGGCGATTGTAAGGAAACTCGGGGATGCGGCCGTCTCCGACGGGTTCGACGTGATATGCTGCAGCAACGAGTTCGACGAACCGTCCATCCAGACCGCACTTAGGGAAATGTCCTCGCGCAAATCGGACATCGTCGTCATACCCATGTTCATCTCCCCGAACAAACATTCCAGGACGGACGTCCCCACCAACCTGGGTCTGGGCGCCCGCGTCCTCGAAGGAAACGTCGATGTGAACGGAAAGACCGTCCATCTTCGCGTGGCCAACGAGATCGGCCTCGCCGAAGGGATCACGAAGATACTCGCCGAATCGCTGAATGACACCGATTGGTTGTGATCAGTCGAGCCGGTACGGTATCTCCTTCCCCTCATCCATCATCTTGGTGCTGATCAGGCAGTTGCGGACCATGTCACGTATCGCCGTGTCGTAATAGAACGCCATGTGATGGGTGAGTATCACGTCGTCCCTGGAACGGAGACGTTCCAGCGCGGTTCCTTCGAGGTCCATTCCTCTGCAATCGTTATAATACAGGCCGAACTCGCCCTCGATCACGTCCAGGGCTGCAACTGATATGTGTCCAGACTCCAGAGAATCCAGAAGGGCGTCGGTATCCACGAGGGGCCCACGGGCCGTGTTCACAAGTATCGTGCCCTCCTTCATCTTGGCGAGTGCCTCGGATCCGATCACGTGACGCGTGTCGCCGTTCAGCTCCAGATGGAGGGAGACGATGTCGCAGGTACCCAACAGTTCGTCCATGTCCACGAACCTGCCGTAACGGTCAGCTTCCGTCTTCGGGTTCCTGCTAGTGTAGAGGACCTCGGAACCGAAACCCGACAGGTCCCTCATCACGGAGATACCGATCCTCCCGGCACCGACAATCCCGATACGGAGGTCCCTCATCCTCCTTCCGAGAAGCCCTTCCAAGGTGAAGTCGTTGGCGACGTTGCGTGACATTATCAGACCCACTTTCCTCACCGCCATCAGCATGAGCATCACCGTGTAATCCGCGACGCCTTCGGGATCGTATGTGATGTGCGTGACCACCATCCCGCATTCGCGGGCATGGCCGATGTCTATATGGTCGTAACCTATCGTCCTCGTGGATATCATGCGGACGCCGACGCTCTTGAAGCGGTCGATCAGTTCGGCGTCTATCGGGGTGGTTATGACGCTTATCGCGTCGTACCCCTCCGCCAGACGATACGTCTCGATGGAAGGATCCTTATCGGTGGAACCCACCTCGATACCGAACTGGCGACCGTATTCCTCGAACAGACCGGCTTCGTCGAACTCGCGCATGTCGTATACGAAAAGCTTCACGACGGCTCATATCCCCTCTTATATATGCTAAAACCGATTCCGATGACATGCCAAACATCGTCGTGAGACTCTTCTCGAATGAAGGCGAAGTTACGGGTTCGGTGTCTCTGTCCGTTCCCGCTGACGCATCCCTCAGCGACATCCTGAGTGCTTTTAGGGTGATCTTCGACCTGTACGGAGAGTACGAACCCAGATTGAGGGACGACGACGGCAGGACATTGAATGCGGAGGAGACGAGAGCTTTCACCTCCGACGACCTGGAGCATGTTCACTTGATCGTCCTGAACGACGGTTCCACGGCCACTCTCGAAAAGGTCGGGACCGATGATTGCGATACCGATTACTGTTTCTGCAAGGATGTGGACCTGTGCCCGTGCAACGGCGACGAGTTGACGAGATACGATCTCGACCTGGAACTGTCCACCGTACCGATGAGACTCGGGTACGCGGGAAGGGAGATACCGTACAAACTGTACCAGGTCCTGGTGGAGCTGCTGCTCTCTGGACACTAGGAAATGGGTATGACCAGGGACGAACTGAAGCTCGTGATCTACGCCGAAGGGAACACCGACCTTATGCTGTACCATCTTGCCGGCAGGAACTTCACCGAACTCGTGGAAGAGTTCATGGACATGAGCGGTCTCGAACGCCAGGGCAGCATGCTGAAGAATCTGACGTTCCTGGCCGACAACCGCGGACTCGACGGCTGGGTGCTCCACCTGCAGAGGGCGTGCACCAGGGAAGCGGTCGGATGGCTGCGGTCCAACGGGGTCGGGATAGCAGATCCTGAATAAAGTGAAGAGGGCCCGAAGGCCCTCGGTTTCAGTAGGAGACGCCCTGCCAGAGCATGGCGTTGGCGACCTTCTCGAATCCGGCGATGTTGGCACCGGCGACGAGGTTGCCCTCCATCCCGTACCTCTTGGCGGCTTCGGACGCGTTCTTGTAGATGGTCACCATGATGTCGTGCAGCTTGGAGTCCACTTCCTCGAAGGACCAGGACAGGCGGGCGCTGTTCTGACACATCTCGAGGGCGGAGGTCGCGACACCGCCGGCGTTGGCGGCCTTGGCGGGCCCGAAGAGCACTCCGGCCTTCTGGAACTGGCAGATCGCACCAGGGGTGGAAGGCATGTTGGCGCCCTCGGCGACGGCCTTGCAACCGTTCTTGATGAGGATCTTGGCGGACTCCTCGTCGAGCTCGTTCTGGGTGGCGCAGGGAAGGGCGATGTCGCACGGGATGGTCCAGATTCCCCTGCATCCCTCGACGTACTTGGCTCCCTTGCCGAACTCGTAGTCGAGGTAGGTCTTGATCCTGGCCCTCTTCTGCTCCTTGATGAGCTGGAGGTTGCGGTAGTCGATTCCCTTCTCGTCGTAGATGTATCCGTTGGAATCGGAGACGGCGACGACCTTGGCACCGAGCTGGGTGGCCTTCTGGCAGGCGTAGATGGCGACGTTTCCGGAACCGGAGATGACGACGGTTGCGCCCTTGAAGGACTTGCCGTTGGCCTTGAGCATCTCGTCTGTGAAGTAGCAGAGTCCGTATCCGGTGGCCTCGGTACGGGCCAGGGATCCGCCGGATCCGACCATCTTTCCGGTCAGGACGCCGGTGAACTCGTTCTGGAGCCTCTTGTACTGGCCGAACATGTATCCGATCTCTCTTCCGCCCACTCCGATGTCTCCGGCGGGGACGTCGGTGTCGGGTCCGATGTGCTTCACGAGCTCGGTCATGAAGGACTGGCAGAAGCGCATGATCTCGTTGTCGGACTTGCCCTTGGGGTCGAAGTCGGATCCTCCCTTTCCTCCTCCGATGGGGAGGGTGGTCAGGCTGTTCTTGAAGATCTGCTCGAAGCCCAGGAACTTGAGGATGGAGAGATTGACGGAGGGGTGG
>JAFVET010000020.1 GCA_017475875.1 Candidatus Methanomethylophilaceae archaeon | reverse complement strand
GACCCGTCGTCCGCGTGCCTGCTCGTCACGAGCGACCCCGAACTCCCGGCCAAGGTGTGGAAGTTCATGAAGCCCATGATCGCCGAGGCCCCCCGCAGGGAGATAATTGTCAAAGCGATGGAGAACTCGGGCTACATCGTCGAGGAGGACCTCGACCTTGCGATCGAGATAATGAACGGGATTGCCCCGGAACACCTGTCCCTCCAGGTGGCCGACCCGCTCGACGTGCTGTCCACGGTCCGCAACGGAGGTTCCATCTTCATCGGACCCTACACGCCAGTCGCCGCCGGCGACTACGCCTCGGGAACCAACCACGTGCTCCCCACCGCCGGCTACGCCAGCACCTGCTCCGGACTCAACGTGTCGACCTTCATGAAGACCTCCACGGTACAGAAACTCACCAAAGAAGGGTTGCAATCCCTCTCCGCCACCATCGGGACCATAGCCGAAGCCGAAGGACTGTTCGGCCACAAGATGTCTGTCGATGTCAGATGGGATGCCGAGGATGACGAAGACTGACGTCAAGGACCCCACGTCCGAGAAGAACTTCATCAACCGCGAGACCTCGTGGCTGGAGTTCAACCGCCGCTGCCTGTTCCAGGCCCAGGACGAGTCCAACCCGCTGTTGGAGAGGGCGAAGTTCCTCACGAACTGCGACGGCAACCTGGACGAGTTCTTCATGATCAGGGTACCCGGGCTCCTCTCTAAAGTCGCGCCCATTGGGCCCGACTACGGGAGCAACAGGGAGCAGCTATTGAACACGATCTTCGACATGGTGCAGGAGCTCACGAAGCAGTACGGCGAATGCTGGAAGGAGATCAAGGCGGCCCTTTCTGAACAGGGCATCAGGTTCACGAAGGTGGCCGAGATGGACGAGGAGGGCCGCAAGTGGGTGGACGAGTTCTACCGCGAGAGGGTCCACGCGCTCCTGACACCCCTGGCGCTGGACGTGACCCATCCGTTCCCTTTCATCTCCAACAACGTCCTCAACATAGCGGTCAAGGCCACGGACGGCAACGAGATCAGATACGCCAGGTTGAAGGTCCCGGTCGGGGTGCTCCCCAGGTTCATCAAGGTGCCGTCCCGCCAGGGGGAGACGTACGTCGCCCTGGAGGACATAATAGTCACGAACATAGGCGCGCTGTTCCCCGGTCTCACCGTCCAGGGTGCGTACACGTTCAGGGTCACCAGGAACGCGGACGTGAAGGTCACGATAGACGAGGCCGCCGACTTCATGTCGGCGGTCGAGGACTCCATCGAGGACCGCGGCATCGGGTTCCCGGTGAGGATGACCGCGGAGACGAGCATGCCCGACGACATGGTCAGGCTCTTCGCGAGGAACCTCAACCTCGGCCCGATACAGGTCTACACCACGGACGCGATCATGCTCAACGACCTCTGGGAACTCATGGGCATAGACCGCCCGAGGCTCAAGGACAAACCGTTCTCCCCGTACACTCCCCCGGAACTCGCCGAGGGCATGGACCTCTTCGAGGCGATAAAGCAGAAGGACTGGATCCTCTTCCATCCTTACGAGACCTTCGCCACCATCGTCCGCTTCGTGAGCGACGCGGCCGACGACCCGAACGTCCAGAGCATAAAGATCTGCCTCTACCGCATCGGGAAGGACCCGTCACTCATCAAAGCACTGATGAGGGCCAGGGAGAACGGAAAGACGGTGTCCGTGCTCATGGAGCTGCGGGCGAAGTTCGACGAGACGAACAACATCAGGTGGGCGAGGGAGCTCGAGAAGATCGGAGTTCACGTGGTGTTCGGTCCGGTGGACCTCAAGGTCCATTCCAAGCTCCTGCAGGTCGTCCGCCTCGAAGGCAACCGTCTGGTCCGCTACACGCACATGAGCTCGGGCAACTACAACACATCCACCGCCAAGCAGTACGGGGACATCTCGTTCCTGACGGCCAACACCGAGATAGGCGAGGACGTCGGCGAACTGTTCAACGCCCTGACGGGCTTCTTCGGTCCGAGGGAGTACAGACACCTGCTGGTGGCCCCGTTGACCATCAAGAGCTCGCTCATCTCCAAGATCGACCGCGAGATAGAGATCCACCAGAAACAGGGAGGAGGCTACATAGCCATGAAGGCCAACGGTCTGATAGACTCCGACATCATCGTGGCGCTCTACAGGGCGTCGATGGCCGGCGTGAAGATCGACATGAACATCCGGGGCCTGTGCTGCCTGAGACCCGGGGTCAAGGGGATCTCGGAGAACATCAGGGTGACCAGCATCGTCGACCGTTTCCTCGAGCATTCGAGGATATACTACTTCGAGAACGGCGGGAAGCCGGAGATGTACATGGGTTCTTCGGACATGATGCCCCGGAACCTTCTCGCTAGGGTCGAGGTGCTGTTCCCAGTCCTGGACCAGCAGATGCTCGTCAACATCAGGGACAAGATACTGAAGATCCACCTGGCGGACAACGTCAAGGCCATGCGCCTCCAGCCGGATGGAAGCTACGTTCCGGTCGTCAGACGCTCGAACGACAAGAAGGTGCGTTCCCAGAAATGGTTCCTGGAGAACAAGGGCGTCTGGCATGGAAGCGACTGAGGAGACCGTCGGGTTCATCGACATCGGCACCAACTCGGTCCACGTCCTGGTGGGCAGGACCTTCGGCGGCACGGCGGTGACCACGGTCTTCGAAGACAAGGAATCCATACGCCTGGGGGACTCGCTGTACTCCGAGGGGAGGCTTTCGGACGACGCCGTTGAGAAGGCGGTGCTGGTCGTAGGAAGGTTCGCACGGGTCGCCAGGAACATGGGGGCCCAGAGGATCGTGGCGATGGCCACCTGCGCATGCAGGGAGGCCCCCAACGCCTCCAAGCTGACCGACGCCCTGGACAAGGTCGCGAATGTTTCGGTCATATCCGGTACAGAGGAGGCGCGCCTGATCTCGCTGGGCGTATTCGGACGCAAGGGTCCGGCGGAGCGTTCCATCGGGATAGACATAGGCGGGGGCAGCACCGAGGTGTACATCAGGGAAGACGGCGAGGACCTGTTCCTCGACAGCCTCCGCATCGGTGCCGTCAGGTACTCGAGGTCCCTCGACATCGACATGGGCGCTCCGGTGTCCGCTGAGGACTACCGCACCATCTGCACGAACGTTGAGAGCAGGTCATACCACGCAACCAACAACGTCCACCTGATAGGTTTCTCCAAGGCGTACGGATCGTCGGGGACCATGCTCGCCCTCGGTGAGCTGTGCGGCCGTCGCAGGGAGGACCGCGACACCGGTTACTTCACACTCAAAGAACTGACGAGGGTAATGCAGGAACTCTGTCAGATCGACGCCACGGCCCGCGCTTCGCTCCCCGGACTGAGCAGGTCGCGTGCAGACATAATCATTCCCGGCGGAGCGATAGCGCAGACGCTGATGGAACTGTTCGGCATAGAGAGGATTGAACTCACGCGCAACGGCCTCAAACAGGGGATGCAGTACGACTACATGATGTCCCGTGGGTACACCACTTTCGATACCAGGGATGCCGCCGTGGAAGCCTTGGCGCTCAGATGCAGGTACGACCGCGGACATGCCGAAACTGTCAAGAAATACTGCGGATGGATCTTCGACGGCCTCGGAGCCGTCGGTATTCACGATTTGGACGAGAACGCGCGCAACCTCCTCACCAACTCCGCGATCCTGCACGATATAGGGGAGATAGTGAGCTACGAGAACCACAACGTCATCTCCCAGGCCCTCATCGAAGGTTCCAACCTCGCAGGTTTCACATCGAAGGAACTCCGTTCGATGGGCATCATGGTGCGCCTGCACCACGGCAAATACTTCGGGCCGAAGGATGCCGCCTTCGACGGGATGAATCCCAAGGAAATCGAGACCGTGCGGAAATGCGGCCTCGTCCTGAGGATGGCGGACGTCCTCGACCGCCACCGGACGGATTCAATCTCGGGAATACGCATCACGACGGACGGGACATGGGTGGAGATGGAACTGGTATCGGAAGATGTACCTACGATGGAGATGTGGAAGCTGGAGAAACTCCGTGGGGAGTTCGTCCGCGTGTTCGAACACCCTCTTTCCATCCGCCACAGCTCCCTATAAGGGACCTCCCCATCCGCTCCGTACCATCCGGCATGTAACTCGTTCTTTTTCCTTTATATACGGTACAACGAACGACGTAACCGTTGAGAGTTAGGGTTATAAAGATTCAAAACATGCCGTTTTTCATAGCAGATGAAGTCCCTTGCAGGAATTTTCCTTTTCATCTGCTACACCTTTCCCCTTGTTCGGTCATGATTGCGAACGTAATGGCGAATCGTGAACGAATAAACTGAAAATGAGAAAAGAAAAAGCAGGTCGACGGAGCGACCTGCGTTTGTTTCGAAGAATCACTTCTTCTCTTTGAGGGAATCGACTTCGCCTTTGAGCTCGTCGATCTTCTTCAGGGCTTCCTTGATCTTGTCGTAGTAAGGCTTGTAGGTCGATTCGTCGACAGCCTTTCCGGAGTCGAGGCGCTCGACGACAGCCTTTCCGATGTCGGCATAGAGGCCGTCGATCGCGCGCTCCTCGTCGCGAACCTTGGATTCCAGCTTGGAGACGTCGACGGCCTTTCCGGCCTTCTCGTCGAAATCTTTCACACCCTGTTTCACTTTGTCCATTAGACCCATTGTTTTCACTCCTCAGACCAGGCGGTGGTACGCGTATGCGGGCTCACCTGCATTGAAGCAGTACTGGATAGTGCTGAATCCCTTTTTGAACTCTTTCACGTCCTCTTTGACCTTCGCGGGGTCCTCCTTCTTGACGACGACCCTCGCGATGAACTCCGCGACCTGCTTCATCTCGCTCTCCTTCATGCCGAGGCGGGTCATCTCCTGGGAACCGAGCCTGAGACCGGAGGGGCGGACGGCGCTGGTGTCCTTGGGGAGCATGTTCTTGTTACAGATGATGTTCGCATCCTCGAGGGCTTTGGCGCAGTCCTTTCCGCCACCGAACTGTGAGACGTCAACGGCGATAGCGTGGGACCTGGTGAACCCGAGGTCGGGGCACAGGACGGGGACTCCGAGCTCGTACAGGGACTCTCCGAGCGCGCGGGCGTTCTTGCAGGCCTGCGCGGCGTAGTCCTTAGCGTAGACGTCCATCTCGGCGAGGGTGATCGCGAGTGCGGCCATCGCGTGGAGGTGGTG
>JAFVET010000252.1 GCA_017475875.1 Candidatus Methanomethylophilaceae archaeon | reverse complement strand
GTCGAGCCGCGATGGAATCGATCGCCGACAGGACGTTCTTCATGGTCGTCTTGGACTTGATGTTGGACGCCTGCGACTGTTCGTTCCTAAGATATGCCATGACTTCCGAGATCTGCTTGTTCTCGGGGACGTACACGGAGATGAGCTCCGTGCTCCTTCCCTTGTACGCGGTGATCTCCTGCATATCCTTTTTGAAATCATACTTCGCTCTGTCTTCCGAATTCGAATCTCCCATTGATTTCACCGACCTAACTTTTTTATGGCAAATATGTTTCGCTAATAAACATATTGGTGATTGCACGGACAAAGTGGTCATTTCCATCGGCGGGTCCATACTGGTCCCCGGAGACAGAGACGCAGAATACATCTCATCGCTGGCGCGGATGCTCAAGGACGTGGGCGACCGGGTGCAGATCGCGGTCGTGTGCGGTGGCGGCAGGACGGCACGTGTCTACTCCGACATTGCCGCCGAACTCGGAGGGACCACCTATCAGAGGGACATCCTCGGGATCGAGACCACCCGCATGAACGCGCAGCTGCTGGCTCTGGCGCTGGGGGACATGCCCGACAAGGTGGTCGAAGACCCGAAGGAACTCGCTTCCCAATCCGCGCCCGGGCGCATCCCCGTTATGGGCGGGACGGTACCTGGACATACGACCGACGCAGTCTCGGCGATGGTCGCCAAAGAACTCGGTGCGGACAGGATAGTCAACGCGACGTCCGTCGACGCCGTCTACACCGCGGACCCTCGCAAGGATCCCGATGCGAAGGCGATTCACCGCATGACGATAAGGGAACTGCAGAACATCGTCTACAAGGAGCACGACGCGTCCCGCTCGAGCGTATTCGACCCGTTGGGCGTGAGGATCGCGATGGCGAACCGCATCGATATCCTGATGGTCGACGGAAGGAACCTCGACGAGCTCCGGAAGGCGATCCTCGGCATGGAGATCGACGGGACCTTCGTCGACTCGCACTAAGATCGTCGAAATCGTCGGTCCCGGCACGTTCCAGACCGGCCGACGCTATGAGTTCGGACAGACGGTTCTCCACGGGCTTCTTCATCGACTTCCTGTGAAGATAAACAACGTTGGTGCCGGATGCCGCTGCTGCGTCGCGCAACATCCTCACGATATCGTCGTCGTCCCGTCCCTCGAGCTGGTAGTTCGGGATCATGTGTCCGAAACTTACCCTCTTCTTCAGGACCATCTCGGAGAAACGCGGCGCGTAATGACCTCCGCCCACCCCGATGACGACGGGTGCATCGTAATCAGGTTCCAGATCCGTTATCACACGGGCGAGGATGTCAGCCTTGTGCCTGTCGTGCCACTGCGAATCGTCGCTGCCTATCTCTATGTAGAATGTGGGACGGTCCAGCCACGGTCCGTGATGGGTCACTTCGAAACAGGTCTGGGTCCCGGGGACGTCGTTGTAGGCGACGATCTTCCTCAGGGCATCGGTCATCAAAGCCGGCGACGCCTTGACGAAGGTCTCCGCACGACCTCCGAAATCGTTCTCGTGGGGGTTTCCGATCGGATGCGCCGTCAGAGACGGTGTACCGCTCGAGGAAGAGTGTTTGGACATGACGATGACGTCGTCGACCTTTATGCCGAAGGCCTCGGCCTCGACGTCGAGATCGTCATGCCTGATGTGCATGTCGGGGATGCGGACCATGAAGGTCTCGCCTTTGGAGAGGAAACGGAGACCGCCATCGGCCCCCATGTCCTCCCATCCTCCCGATCCGATGAGCGAATCGGCCATGTTGACCGATGGCGGATCCGCCTCGCTGCAGACCAGGAGCCTCCCCATTCGGACTCACTCCAGGTAGGCGCCGTTGGCACCGCTGGTGACGAGTTTCCTGTATTTCTTCTGGACACCTGTCACAGGGAGTTCGACTGGTTTGAAGTCCTTCATGCGGGCGGCGATCTCCTCGTCGGTCAGGCGGACGTTGAGGGTCCTGGCGGGGATGTCGATGTCGATGATGTCACCCTCCCTCACTGCCGCGATGGGACCTCCGGCGTAGGCTTCGGGGGAGATGTGCCCTATGGCTCCTCCTCTGGAGGCTCCGGAGAACCTTCCGTCGGTCAGCAGGGCCACGGACTCTCCGAGTCCACGTCCCATGATCAGGCTCGTAGGCGAAAGCATCTCGGGCATGCCGGGAGCTCCCTTCGGTCCCTCGTTGCGGATGACGACCACGTCGCCGGGCACGATCTTCCCGGACGTGATGGCATCGGCGGCGTCCTTCTCGCATTCGAAGACCCTTGCCCTTCCGCTGAACTTCATCATCTTGGGGCTGACGGCCGCCTGCTTCACCACGGAGCCGTCCGGGGCTATGTTCCCTTTCAGCACCGCGATACCGCCCTGCTGGTGGTACGGGTTGTCGAGTGGCCTGAGCACCTCGCTGTTGAGGACCTTGCCCTCTGCGGCGATCTCCTTGATGGACTTGCAGTTCCCGGTGGGAACGTCGGCGAGGCTGTCCTTCAGGATGTTGAGGATCGCGGGTATCCCGCCTGCGTCGTCCAGGTCCTTGATGCTGAACGGTCCGCCGGGACGGAGGCTGGTTATGTGGGGGGTCTCACGGGAGACAGCGTCGAAGTCGTCGAGGGTGACGGGACAGCCGAAATCCTTCGATATAGCGGGAAGGTGAAGGGCCGTGTTGGTGGATCCGCCGATAGCCATATCGACGCGGATTGCATTAAGGAACGAATCACGGGACACTATGTCACGAGGTTTGACGTCCTTCTTGACCAGCTCGACGATCATGCGCCCGGTCGCCCGGGCGATGTTGAGCTTCCTGGTGTCGTCGGCGAGACACGTGGCGCAACCGGTAAGGCTGAGTCCGAGGGTCTCGGT
>JAFVET010000251.1 GCA_017475875.1 Candidatus Methanomethylophilaceae archaeon | reverse complement strand
AGACCCATGGCGATACCGGACAGGGCCCCTCCGAAGAACCCGCGCCAGGATTTCCCGTCGCCGAAGATGCGTTTGCCACGCCAAGTTCTACCGAAATCCATCTTGGTACCGCCACCCAACACCACTGCTGCCGAATTGGGGACCATCGCGGGGACGAAAAGCAGAACGCCCGCGACAATGATGGACAGGACACCTATGACATCCAATTTATCATGGGTAAGTAATATATCGCGCTATTAACCGTTTCCGTGGATATGCCCGCAAGTGATTGACCGATACGGGGATTAACCCCCAAGGCATCCCATGGGACATGATAGTCCTAGACAGTTCGGCGTTCTTCTCCATGGACAACCTCCCTTCGGAGGATCACGTCTGTCCCCCGGGGGTGGTCCGCGAACTGAGGAACCACGACGATCCGAGACTGGAGCTCTGGGGGGACATGGTCCGCGTGAGCGACTGCTCCAGGGAATCCCTTGAAAAGGTGAAGGAGACGGCCGGGAAGACCGAGGACATACACCGCCTGTCACCTACCGACATGACGGTGCTGGCGCTCGCGTTGGACGTCGACGGCGAGATCTGGACCGACGACTATTCGATCCAGAACGTCGCGAAGAGCATGGGGATCCGTTACAGGCCGGTAGGCATGGAAGGGATCACACGCAAGGTGAAATGGAACTACCAGTGCATCGGGTGCAAGAAGTGGTACAAGGACAAGCTGCCCGACTGCCCGATCTGCGGATCACAGCTGAGGGCGTGCAGAAGGAAGCGATCACGGGAATATGCGCTTGCAGCGTATCAGGTTCCCGAGACGGCGCTGGCCCAACAGCCTCATGCACAGGGTCGTGCTGGTCTCCGAACGGAACGCGAAGGTGTCGGCGAGCTTCTTGTTGAACGCCGCGGTCTTCAGGGGCTTCTCCATGACGGCCCTCCACTCCCCTTCGTACCTGTCGAGTCCGCACTTGCCGGCCGAGGCCTCGGCCGCGGTGCGACCGGCCATCCTGCCGGCGATCATGGCGAGAGGGATGCCGCCGCCGTTCACCGATATGACCTGCCCGGCGGCGTCCCCCACCACCAGTCCGTTTCCTGCGACGGTACGGGCGATGGGGCCCTCGCTCGGAACGTATTTTCCCTTGAGGCGGGAACATTCCTCGAATCCGTGCTTCTCAACGAACCTGTCCATATATTCGCCGACGGTGGCGTTCTTGGTCCTCTTGGGGGAGAATCCCACCCCAACGTTGGCACGTCCGTCCTTCGGGATGATCCAGCTGTAGGCACCGGGTGCGATGTCCCCGAAGAACATCACGAGATACGGGTCGAAGTCGCCCTTGACCTGTGACGTGACCGCTGGATATGGGTTGTGGTTGCGCGGGAGTCCGAGGGACTGCGCGACCTTGGAACCGGGTCCGTCGGCACCGACCAGGACCTTGTATCTGATGTTGCCCTGGTTCGTCCTCGCCTCTCCGTTCTCGATGCCGTAGAACGAACACTTCCTCACGAGTGCCGCTCCGGCCGAGACGGCGGCGTCTGCGAGATATTGGTCGAAGCGGTCCCTGTCCACGGTGTAACCCTTCAGGTCGAGAACGGTGACGCGCTCCTTGGGGTCAACGAGTTTGATCCCGTCGGTATGGAGACATATCTGTGACTCGGGAATGTCGAAAAGCGAACCGAGATCCTGCACACCCGGGAACATAAGTCCGATCTCCTCGTTGCTGGGCATGAACTCCCCGCAACGGACCGGGACACCGACCTCGGGTCTGCGCTCGATCATCATCACGGATGCACCGGATTCCGCGGCATATCTGGCGGCTACGCTTCCAGCCGGGCCGGATCCGACGACCAGGACGTCGACGTCTGTGCGGTCCATGGGAGCACCTGTCCCTGCGGACGACGTAATCGGCGATCTCGGCCATTGCCGTCCTGTATTTGGACTCCGGAAGATATGAAAGGTATTCCTTCGCCTCGTCGGCAAGGGCACAGGCCTTGACGTGGCAGCGGTGGACCGCATCCGTCTTCGAGATGAGCTCCAAAGCATGGTCGACGTCTTCGCGCGTTATGTCCTCGAGCATGAAGAGTTCCCTTATCTGCGGACCATAGACCGGATCCTGCATTGCATAAATCAGAGGGAGCGTCGGCTTACCTTCGAGGAGGTCCGTACCCACGGCCTTGCCCATGTTGCGGGGGTCGCCGGTGACGTCCAAGGCATCGTCGGTTATCTGGAAAGCGAGACCGAGGAGGTTGGCGTACTTCCCGAGAGGATCGAGGAGATCCGTGTGCATGTTTGCTATCACGATACCGGACTTGACCGCGGTCTCGAAGAACTGGGCGGTCTTACCGTCTATGATGCGCATGTAGTCCTCTTCCTTGACGTCGGGACGGTGTTCGAAATCCTTCTGGACGAACTCGCCCGCACCCATATGGGCACTGGCCTCGACGACGACGTCGACGATCAACGGGTTCTTCGACATCAGACGGAATCCAACGGCGAACATGTAATCGGCGGCGATGATCGCTTTGGACACGGTGTACTCCTTGTGAAGGACCTTCCGACCGCGCCTCATCTCACCGTTGTCGTTGATGTCGTCGTGGACGAGGGTGGCGCTATGGATGATTTCGATGGCGGAACCGGTGGAGATGGCGGCTTTGACCGCATCCTCGTCTCCCCCGCATGCGAGTGTGGTGAGAATAGTCAGCGCTGGCCTGAGCCTCTTGCCCCCGGACGATATGACGTAATCGCACATCTCGTCGAGTTCCGCGTTGGGGGACTTCAGGGTCTCGTGCATCAGCTCCTCTACAGCTTCAAGCCTATCGCTGATACAATCATGCCATGGTGCCGACATCGCGCATGTATCTGCATTCACTACTTATAGATTTGTCAAAACGGCATAATAGCCAGATAAACGGGGTTTGTTAAGGGGGGAGGCCCCGTGCACCGGGGCCGTCCCTTTAAATAATCAAGGAAGCAGGAAGCTTGCCGCGGCCTCGCAGTAGTTGAAGACCAGCTGGGGGTAGACACCGAGGACGATGACTGCGACCAGACAGATCACGATGGCCGCGAGGAAGATCTTGGGGACCTTGATCTTCTCCGTGGTCTCTCCCTTGTCCACGTACATGGTCTTGACGACCCTTGCGTAATAGTACAGGGAGATGGCGGAGTTGAGGATGGCGACGAAGGCGAGCCAGACCCACTCGGAGGTGGCGCCATCGACGGTTCCGACCGCGGACGAGAACAGGAAGAACTTGGAAGTGAATCCTGCGAGCGGCGGGATACCGGCGAGCGAGAAGAGGAACAGCATCATGGCGAAGGCCAGGAACGGAGCCCTCTTGGCGAGACCCCTGTAGTCGGAGATCTTCTCCCCGATGCCGGCGCAGATGAGCGCGCCGACGATGAGGAAGGCACCTCCCTTCATGAACACGTGGGTGAACATGTGGAAGATACCGGCGCTGGCGGCATAGTCGTTCATGACGGCCATGACGATCAGGATGTAACCGGCCTGGGCGATGGACGAGTATGCGAGCATCCTCTTGATGTTGCTCTGCGCGATGGCGACCACGTTACCGACGGTCATAGTGAACGCCGCGATTATGGCGAACAGGTACCTGATCTCCTCACCGGCGATGGCGGAGCAGGCGGTGCCTGCGACGAACATCACGAGGAAGATCTGGAAGAACACTCCCAGACCCATCTTCTTGGATCCGGTGGCGAGGAACAGGGACACGGGGGTGGAAGCACCCTCGTACACGTCGGGGGCCCACATGTGGAAGGGCACTGCGGCGATCTTGAAGCCGTAACCGGCGATCATGGCGACCATCGCGATGCCGAACATCCAGTTGAGCTCGGTGAGCTGGGTCTGGGCGGCGATAGCGGCGATCTCGGTGGTTCCGGTGAGACCGTAGATCATCGAGATACCGTACAGGGTGAGCGCGGTGGACATTCCACCGATGACGACGTACTTGACACCGGCTTCCGCGGCCCTGCTGTCGCCCCTCTTGAGGGTGACGAGGGCGTAGGAGGAGATACTGGTGAGCTCGACGCCGACGAAGATGGTGATGAGGTCCGAGGACTCGGCCACGAACATCATACCCATGGCTGCGGCCATCATCAGGGCGTAGTACGTCCCGGTGTTGTTGCGGGTGGTCTCGATGCTCGAGTTGGACACGAAGACCGCGAGGAACAGCACGATCTGGAACAGGAGGATCATCAGACCCGAGTACGGGTTGTACGATGCCATGTCCAGGGTGGTTCCCTGATAGTCGCCGGTCAGCAGGATCACGTTCAGGACCAGGGACACGATGACGACAGCGAGCGCCACTCCCCAGGTTGCGGTGGGCTTCTTGAGTCCGAGGTGCACACCGGGAACGATGAGCACACCGATGAGCAGGGCAATCATGGGTATGATCGCCGTGAAATCTCCGAATATAGATGAGATATCCATCAGATCACCCCGAAGAGGGACGCGACGCCGTGAGCATAGGGCTCGATGAAGTTGAGGGCCGCATCGGGCCAGACTCCGAAGAAGGCGACGCATGCTACGAGCACCGCCATGGCGGCGAACTCGGTCTTGCTTACGTCATGCACGTGCGAGAGGTCTATCTTGGTGGTCTCGGGACCGAACAGGGTCCTCTGCATCGCCCAGAGATAGTAACCTGCGGTGAGCATGAGGGACAGCAGGCAGAACACGATCATCCAGATCATGTTGTTGGCGTCGATGAACTCGTAGAACGAGAAGATGACACCGAACTCTCCCCAGAACCCGACGAGTCCGGGCAGTCCGAGGGAGGCCATGAATCCGATCATCATGAAGGTCGCATAGACGGGGACCTTGCCGGCGAGTCCTCCGAGCAGGGGTATCTCCCTGGTGCCGAAGTTGTGACCGGCCATACCGGCGACCATGAACAGGATACCGGTGATGAGTCCGTGTGCGAACATCTGGAAGATGGCGAACGTGACTCCGGCCTCGTTGAGGACACCGATACCGAGCATGACCATACCCATGTGGCTGATGGACGAGAACGCGACCATCTTCTTGAGGTCCTTCTGTGCGATACAGGCGAACGCTCCGTATATGATGGACACGACCGCGATGGTGATGATCACCCACTGCCAGTACTCGGCTCCTGCGGGCAGGGCCTCGAGACAGACACGGATGATACCGTAGGAACCCATCTTAAGCATGACACCGGCCAGAAGGACGGATCCTCCGGTAGGTGCCTCTGTGTGCGCGTCGGGCAGCCATGTATGGAACGGAACCGCGGGCATCTTGACCGCGAACCCGAAGAACAGGAGCGCGAACAGGAGGCTCTGCATGGTCTCCGAAGCCATCGGCATGACATCGTTGATGACGTCGAAGGAGAAGTCCACGGGACCTCCCAGCATCGATGCGACCTCGAATCCCATGGCGAAGATACCGATCAGCATGACCAGCGACGCCACGTGGGTGTAGATCAGGAACTTGATTGCGGCGTAGTGCCTGCGGGGACCTCCGTACCAGGAGATCATGAAATACATCGGGATCAGGGTGATCTCCCACATGATGTAGAAGAGGAAGTAATCCGATGCGAGGTAGACTCCCATGAGTCCGACCTCCATGGCCAGGACGAGGGTGTGGAAGTAGTTGGGCCTGTCGCTCTCCGCAGAGGAGAAGATTATGACCAGCAGGACCAACAGAGAGGTCAGGAAGACCATCAGGATGCTGAGTCCGTCCACGGAGAAGGAGATTCCCATCTTCATGGCGGCCGTGTCGATCCAACCGTAGTACTCGTCGAGGGTGGAGAAGTCCTTGGTGAACAGGACGACCAGCGCGAGGACGAGCGTGACCGCCGCGAAGGCGAGGGCCACGAACTTGGCGTATTTCTGTCTCTCTCCGCCCATGAACAGCGTTATGACCGCACCGATCAGGGGGATGATGACCAGGAGTGAAAGAAGAGGTACGTCCATTTCAGATACCTCCAGTGATCATGGCGATTACGAGGAACACCACGGAGAGCACCGCGATGCCGAGGAGCACGATCGAGGAGTAATCCTGAACGTGACCGGTCTGCATCTTGCTGACGGTGCTTCCTCCGCCGACGACGGCTCCGGAGAGACCGTTGACGGTTCCGTCGATGATCTGCCTGTCCACGTAGTCCACACCGCGGGCGATGCCGTATCCGAACTTCCAGGAGATCTGGTTGTACAACTGCGGGAACCACCACCTGTTGCTGAGGGCCTTGTAGAGCCAGGACTCCCCGTTCTTGTTGAACTTTCCAGGGTTGATGGAGCACTTGACGTACATGAGGTAGGCGATGCCGATACCGATCAGGGCGAGTGCGATGGTGAGGTACGTGTAGGGGTTGGTGAACAGCTCGGAGAAGTACTCGAACCCTTCCGTCTCCGCTCCACCGACGACGAAGGCGGCTCCGGTGTACTCGATGCCGACGATTCCGTCGAGACCGAACATTATGAGGAAACCGCTTGCGACGGCGAATACGGACAGGACGACCAAAGGCATGGTCATCGACTTGGGGGACTCTCCATGGCAGTGCTGGGCGTTCTCGCGCTCCTCGCCCATGAAGGTCATGAACCACATGCGGAACATGTAGAACGCGGTCATGAAGGCGGTAATGACGGCGAGGATCCAGAGCACGGTGAACCAGACGGTCTCGTCACCGGCCTCGAGGGCGATGTCGAGGACCAGGTCCTTGGACCAGAATCCGCTGAACAGCGGGAATCCCGCGATGGATAGCGAACCGAGCAGCATCGTGATCGAGGTGATCGGCATGTGTTTCCTGAGGCCGCCCATGAGGCGCATGTCCTCCGTACCACAGGCGTGGATGACGGAACCGGAACACATGAACAGCAGGGCCTTGAAGAACGCGTGGTTCATCATGTGGAAGCATCCTGCGACCATACCGGCGGTTCCGGCGGCGATCAGGGCCGCGTCACCGTGCTGGATTCCGAGGGCCATGAGGTATCCTCCGGCACCGAGTCCGAGGATCATGTACCCGAGCTGGGAGATGGTGGAGTAAGCGAGGACCCTCTTGATGTTCATGTTGTTGAGGGCCATGGTGGCGGCGATGAACGCGGTGACTCCTCCGATGATACCCACGAAGAGCATCACGTTGGCGTCCTGGACGAACAGAGGGTAGCCCCTGGCGACCAGGTAGACACCGGCCTTGACCATCGTCGCGGCGTGTATGAGTGAAGATACGGTGGTAGGACCTGCCATCGCGTCCGGCAGCCAGTCATGGAGCGGGAACTGGGCACTCTTACCGATGACACCGCCGAAGCACAGGAGCATGGCGATGGTGATCTTGTCCGAATCGACGGCCGCGATGTTGGCGGGGTCGAACATGGAAGCGTAGTCGAGGTTGTGGAACTCCCCGAGGAGGATGAACAGACCGGCCATGAGGCACACGTCACCGAGACGGGTGACCAGGAACGCCTTCTTGGCTGCGGAGGCCGCGTTTGCCGAGGCCTCGTCTCCGTCATCGTGCCTGAAGGACCAGAACCCGATGAGCAGGTAGGAACAGAGACCCATGACCTCCCAGAAGATGAACATCACCAGGAAGTTGCTGGAGACGATCAGTCCGAGCATTCCGCACAGGAACAGGGAGACCTCTGCGTAGTATCTCTTCCTCCTCTCGCCCTGCTCTCCCATGTACCCGAGGGAGTACACGAAGATGAGCGTGGAGATGAACGAGGAGAAGAGCATCATCATGCAGGTGAGTCCGTCCACATAGTAACCGACGTTGATTTCGAATCCGCCGGGGATGGTGAACCAGTGTATGCTCTCCGTGACGGCGGCGGGATATGCGTCGCCGGTCAGGTACTCGTAGGAGATGAGCACCGCGAGGATGCAGGATATTGCTGCTCCGGCGATTGCTATGTATCCCCCTTTCTGGGGGGTCTTCTGCCCCACGAACCCTATGATCAGGAAACAGAGCATCGGGAGGAGGGGGATCAGCCATGTGTATTCTATGAACATGTTTACCACCTCATCGATGTGAGCTTTTCGTCGTCAAGCTCGGTCGACTTCCTCATCTTGTATGCGTTGAGCAGGATGGCGATACCGACCGCGACTTCCGCGGCTGCGACTGCGATCGACATGATCGTGAACACCTGTCCGGTGATGTCCTGGTTGAACGCTGCGAAGACCACGAAGTTGATGTTCGCGGCGTTGAGCATCAGCTCGATGCACATCAGGACGACGATGGCGTTGCTCTTGGTCATGACTCCGTATCCGCCGATGACGAACAGGATGGCTGCGAGGGCGAGGAAGTACTCAATTGGAATCATCGATCTCAACCTCCTCTCTCGAGATGACTACTCCGGCGACCATTGCGCCGAACATGAGGGCTGCGAGCGGGATCAGCACGATGCCGTACTTCTCGAATATGGCGAAGCCAAGGGAGTTCTCCTTGAGCTCCTCGTCGCCGGCCCAGATGGTGTCGTCCCCGTCCGTGGGGAACGTGGGCAACGGCTTGGGGACGTCGTTTTCCGTGACGTCGCTCCAGTGGGCGGTGGCGATTCCGGCCAGCAGCACGATGAGCAGGGCGGCAGCGACGATGGCGCCTTTGACGACCTTACTCATCCGCATCATCTCCTTTCATGATATATCTCCTAGTAAGCATGATGCTGAACGCGAACAGGATCGTGATGGCACCGACGTACACGAGCAGCTGTACCACTCCGAGGAACTCGGCCTCGAGGAAGAAGTACACTACCGCGACGCAGAAGAACACCAGGGCGAGATAGAACGCGCTGTGGACGACCTCCTTGTCGGTGATGACGTACAATGCGGCGATTACAGCAATGCATGACAGAATCAGGAAGGCGGCCAGATCCATGTTGCTCAGGAAGAAGTTCCCGAAGTCTCCGAAACCGGACCACAGTCCCTCGATGAAACCTACTATGTCCATCAGAGCACCTCCTTGATCTCAAGGGCGGATTTCGGACAGGCATCCACGCAGTTGCTGCAGGAGATGCACTTGTCAACGGATATGCTGGGCCTCACAATCGGGCGGCCCTTGTCGTTGACTCCCTTCTCCACCATTTCGATGGCGTTAACCGGACAGACCTTGGCGCATT
>JAFVET010000019.1 GCA_017475875.1 Candidatus Methanomethylophilaceae archaeon | reverse complement strand
GAACAAGGCGATGACTTATCTGAAGTCCTTGGATCATCCCGCCCTGACCATAATGGTCGAGGAAATGGCCTCGACGATGGCACACATCGAGACGGCCAGGGAAGGTCTGGAATCGTTGTTCGAGGACAACGGGGACGTGAAGAACCTCATGTCCATCAAGGGGATAGGCATCCAGACCGCGGCGACGATATATACCGCGATCGACGGGATAGAGAGGTTCGAGACCCCCGAGAGCCTCGTGTCGTATTTCGGGCTGAAGATAACCAGGCACGAATCCGGAGGGGACCGCGACCTCCACGGCCACATCAACAAGCGGGGCGACCCGCTCGTCCGCAAGTACCTCGCGAACGTGGTCATGAAGCATCCGACATATTATCCGGACAGCGATCTGGCCGGATTCTACAAGCGGAAGAAGGAGGTCATGCCGCATTGGAAAGCCGTGACTGCGGCCATGAGGAAGCTGGTCTGTATAATCTGGGCGATGCTGACCAGACACCAGGCGTACAGGTTCTCGTCGCCGGTGAAGGCATGAAAACATCACACTCGAAGGTCGGACGCGTCTTCGCGATCTCCCACGGAGAGTGAGAAGCAGCATCCCATTCACCATCGGGACAGGTATGAACCTGTTGGACGTCACGGACGTGTCGTAAGGTCGCGAGGGATCGGATCGCGGAAGGCTTTTGTCGGCCCCTCTCGCAAGAGGGGGTGACCACGTAATTGAAACTTGGACCATGCCCGAGCGACCAAGACCGACATCGTTATGCTGGCACAGACCGCGGGAATGACAAAATGGGATGTCGAACACATCCGCACACGTCTGCAGAAGATTCCTGCCGATGGCAGCTGATTCATTCTTGTTATCCTAGCGATAGCTATAATTCGCAGTCGTGCTATCTCAGAAGCAGAGGCCACTTTCAACGAGACAAAGCCTCGTCGGATTGTCCGCCGACGTCCCACTCGCCACGGTATCCGGAATACCTGTTCCTCCTGTTCGCCTCGCATGCCTGGACCCATCTCCTGCTCTGCTCCTCCTCGCGGCGGATGCGCTCCTCGGTGCGCCTGCGCTCCCATCTCTCGAAGAAATCTGATATCCAACGGAACGGGGAGAACGACATATGCCGTCCAGGTAACGGGTACTGGTTGTTATCGTTCCCCTACGCATAACTCCGGATTATCCATCCGACCCGGCGATGCGAAGGACAATAATACATGCGGTCGATTCACGGACATGGGGCTTTTCAGAAAAGGGAACGACGGGCCGTTCATATCCAAAAAGGACCTGACCATGCATTGGGACGTGGAGGACCCGTTCATGTTCGTGTCCCACCACACCGACGACTATCCCCAGGGGAACGCGCAGATGGCACCGCCCCTGCGCCAGATCTCCGGAAGGAACCTCGGTCGCGACTACCAGGTCCGCTTCGGCTTCCGCATGTACAACGGGAAGGTGGTACCGGGATTCCCGAAGCACGCCCACTGGGGGTACGAGACGCTCACCCTGCCGATGCTCGGATGGATAGACCACTTCGATTCCACCGGTTCCAACGGGAGGTACGGTTTCGGGGACGTACAATGGGTCTCCGCACCGGCGATGTTCCAGCATTCGGAGATGTACCCACTGGTGAACCAGGATTCCCGCAACCCCAACGACATTACACAGATATTCATCAACCTCCCGCTCGAGGAGAAAAACATTGAGGAACCTTCGGTGAACACGGTTTGGAAAGAAAACATACCTATTATCGAAAGTGTGAAGAGCAGGACGATGGTCATCTGCGGCGAATACGGTTGGAAATCCATCTACTCGCCAAGCACCCACACCTGGGCCAAAAAGGAGAACTCCGTTCGCATACTGAGGACGGACCTGGAGGCTGGAGGGAGTTTCGTATTGGATCCCGCTCCTGAGGGAGTCAACCGCAACGTGTACCTCCTCAACGGGAAAGGCGTCACCATATTGGGAGAGCCGGTGAAAGAGTACTGCAAAGTCAAGATCGATCCCACGAAAGAGGTGGAGATAAAAACAAGCGACGTCCCCGCCGTGGTCTGGGTGCTCGAAGGAAAGCCCATAGGGCAGAAGATGGCCAGCTTCGGTCCGATCACGCTGTCGTCGGAGCAGGAGGTCAGGGAATCCCTGAACGTACTCCGCAGGACGGAGTTCGAATCTTGGCCTTGGGACCTCGTGGACAAGGCCAACCCGGTCGACTCGGGAAGGTTCCTGAGAAGGGCCGACGGGACCGTGGAGGTCCCGCCGGAAAAGTGATCAGCCCTTGTAAGAGAGCATCGCGTTGCAGATGGTGGCGGCTATGTTCGAGCCGCCCTTGCGTCCCTTGGGGACGATGTAAGGCACGTCGTCGAGCTCCATGATCATCTCCTTGGACTCGACCACGTTCACAAAACCGACGGGCGCACCGATGATCAACGCCGGTTTCAGACCGTCCTCCTTGATCATCTCGTGCAGCCTGACCAGGGCGGTGGGCGCGTTGCCCACTGCGAATATCACCTGGTGGTCCTTGGCGAGCTCGGCTCCGCGCTCCATACAAATGGTCGCACGGGTGCAGCCGCGCTCCTTGGCCTCGGCGGCCACGTCGGGGTCGCTGATGAAGCAGTGGACCTCCCCTCCGTAGGCGGACAGGGCGGTCTTGTTGATTCCGGCGGCTGCCATCTTCGTATCAGTGACGATGTGGGCCCCTGCCCTCAGGGCCTTGACGCCGATCATCTCGGCACCTTCGGAGAACACCAGGTTGTCGGCGTAGTCGAAGTCGGCGGAGGTGTGGATGCAGCGTTTCACGATGGAGAACTGGGGCTCGGGCCAGGTGCGGCCCCCGAGCTCCGAGGTGATGATCTCCATGCTGCGCTTCTCTATCTCGTTTGGTTTGACTATCTGGATCGTCATGTCATTCCTCCAATCTGTAACCGCGGGGCGTGATCATGCGCCCGTTCGAGACATAGGTCTGGCTGTTTCCTATGATGACTATGCAGAACATGTCCACGTCTGCCTTGTCGAGGTCGCCGAGGGTCGTGATGGTGGATTTCTCGTCGTCCCTGCCGGCGTTCCTTACAATACCAACGGGGGTATCGGCCTTGCGGTGTTTCAAAAGGATTTCCTGTGCCTGGGCGAGGTACTCGGTACGGCCCTTGCTCTTGGGGTTGTACAGGCATACGATCATGTCGCCGATTCCCGCGCAGTCGACCCTCTTCATGATCAGGTCTATGGGAGTCATCAGGTCGGACAGACTGATTATCGCGAGGTCGTGCATCAGGGGAGCCCCGAGCACCGACGCGGCGGTGGACGCCGCGGTAATTCCGGGAACGACGTCGATGTCTATGTCGGCCTTCATCTCGTCGGCCAACTGGTAGATTATCCCTGCCATCCCGTATATGCCTGAGTCGCCTGAGGAGATCATGGCGACGTCCTTGCCGGTCATGGCGTCCTCTATCGCCATCCTGCACCTCTCAACCTCCTTAATCATCCCGGTGGCCTTGTACTCCTTGTCCGGGAAGATGGGCTTCATCAGCTTGACGTATGTTGTATATCCTGTGACCACGTCGGCCTTCGATATCGCCTCGGCGGCCTTGAAGGTCATGTGGTCCTTGCCGCCGGGTCCGAACCCGACCACGTGCAGAGTCCCCTTGGCCAAGATCATTCCTCCTTGGCCTTGCGGAACTCGGTGGTGAAGTGCTTGTCGTAGAGCTTGGAGAGGTCGTGCTCGGAACCGAGGAAGTCGCCGACGACGGTGAGGGCGGTCTTGGTGATCCCGGCCTCCTTGACCTTACCTTCGATATCGGCGATGGTACCGCGGATGATCTTCTGCTCGGGCCAGGTCGCCTTGTAGACGACCGCAACGGGAGTGGTCGGCTCGTAGCCGCCCGCCAGCAGCTGCTCGGTCATCTGGTCGAGGAAACCTATGGAGAGGAATATGACCATGGACGCGTGATGCTTCGCGAGGTCCTGCAGCTTCTCCCTCTCGGGCATCGGTGTCCTACCCTCCATCCTCGTAAGGATCACGGTCTGGCTCTTGCCGGGAAGGGTGTACTCCGCGTTGAGCGCCGCGGCCGTTCCGAGGAACGAGCTCACGCCGGGGATGACCTCGTACGTGATCCCAAGCTGGTCCAGACGGTCCATCTGCTCGCGGTGGGCGCCGTAGATGGCGGGGTCCCCGGTGTGGACCCTGACGCACTTCTTCCCCGCCTTCTCGGCGGCTTCCATGACCTCTATGACCTCGTCGAGGTCCATGAGGGCGCTGTTGTAGATCTTGGCACCCTCCTTGGGGTCCGCCAGTACGGCGGGGTTGACGAGCGAACCGGCGTAGATGATCACGTCGGCCGCGTCTATGAGCCTTTTTCCTTTGAGCGTGAGGAGCTCCGGGTCCCCGGGCCCCGCTCCGATGAACGAAATCATTCCTTATCCTCTCCTTTCTTGATTATCACGGTTGTGAAATAACCGTATTCA
This sequence comes from Candidatus Methanomethylophilaceae archaeon, assembly GCA_017475875.1. Taxonomy (GTDB): domain Archaea; phylum Thermoplasmatota; class Thermoplasmata; order Methanomassiliicoccales; family Methanomethylophilaceae; genus Methanoprimaticola. The sequence continues at coordinate 1,537 of JAFVET010000019.1, read as the reverse complement.
CGACCCTCTTCCATGGGGCCGACGTATTCCCCCTCCATGCCGACGTTGCTGATGACGGTGGCTTTGGAAAGAGGTATACCCCTACCCCCCATGAGTTCTTGAATCAGGTCCATGGATTTGAAGGCTTTCATGACGACGACGTTGTCGAAGTTGTCCAATGCGTTGGAGAGCAGGGCGGTGTTCTCCTTCGCGACCGGGACAATGGCGAGACCCTCGTTCCCGATCATCAACGGGATGTTGGCTAGCGCCGCACCGTGGCAGAACGAAGGGATCCCCGGGATTATCTCGGTCTCGTATCCCCTCTTCTTGACCTCGTCGTTGGTGTACATCTAGGTGCTGTAGACGCCCACGTCGCCCAACGTGACGACCGCCACGTCGTTCCCCTCGTAGAGGATCGAACAGAGCTGTCCGATGGCCTTCTCGCGGCACCTCTCCCTCACCGAATCGTCGGGGTCCATGCTGAACAGAAGCTCGACGACCTTCTTGCCTTCCATATCCAAAAGAGGCTTGATGATGTCGAGGGCGACGCTGCCCTCGCCCGGTTTCTTGACCGGGTACGCTATGACCGGACACCTTTGGACGGTGTCCCGGGCCTTGATGGTGACGAGACCGGTGTCCCCCGGTCCGACGCCGACGCCGTACAGTTTGCCTGCCATATAATCGGGTGGCCCATATATCCAAATCGATATAAATGTGCCCTCCATGTCCGTTGCGACCGCCGAACTCTTCGGCAACCTATTAATAGAGACGAGACGAGTTTGCGCCGATGGGCATCGGAAAGGAGAGCGGAACGGTCTCGTTCGTGAAGAAGGCCGATCCGAACGTAGTGGTACGCGACCTCGCGGCGATGGTCAACAGCTTCGTCCATGGGACCGTCTACGTCGGAATCGACGCGGAAGGGAACGTTTCAGGCGTCGCTCATCCCGAGATGGCGTCGCAAGACATCGAGGACGCGATCTCCGATTCGGTCCAACCGGAGCTCGAAGCCCGTGTCGAAAGGATGACGGAAGGCTCTGGGAAGTATTATCTGAAGGTCTGTGCCGAAGGGAACGGGGCCCCGTACTGCGTGATGGGACACTACCACATGAGGAACGGTTGCAAAACCGTCCGCGCAATGCCCCGGGATATAGCCACGATGTACCTTTCGGGGGGAGCGGACGTCGTCGGCGATATGGCCTCCCCTGTGGGGGACCTGGAGTTCACGAAACTCCTCGGACGCCTCGGTGGTGACGGGGAATCCCTGGAATTGGCCATCGACGGATGCTTTCGGTCCGGAGAGGAATACAATCTGTGCGCGTATCTGATGTAGGACATGTGCGGGACGGCACTGACAGTGTCCGTCTACGACGGCACGGACACGTCTTGAGACGTGTCGGTCAAGAGGTTCGCCAGTGGATGCCTTCTGGATTCCATCGAAGACTCACTTGCGTTCATCAATGAAACCGAAACGGACGGAAAGGGGAACCCGTGCTGCGACGGGGATGCCCTGCGCACGATGTGGCAATGGGCGTGCCTGCACAACGGCTGGTGGATCATG
>JAFVET010000018.1 GCA_017475875.1 Candidatus Methanomethylophilaceae archaeon | reverse complement strand
CCCAGACGGATGTATGAGGCCACGGATTCCGGTGTTCCGTAGGTGTGACGAGCCAATGACAAAATCTTAGCGATTTCGTCGGTGCCTTCCCTCCCGGATTCGGCGGCCTTCTCCAGGATCAGGCGGACCAACGCCGGATGGACCTTGCCGCTACTCGACCTGAGACCTTTGAGGACCTTCTCCAACCCGTCGGACCCAAGACCTTTGGAACCGATCCGGCGGTAGATCTTGGCTTGGTCTGGATTCGTGAAAACTGGGGTTTCGGCCACATGGATGGAACTGCATTCAATTATAATTCCATTTAGGGCGTCCCCCGCTTCCGCACGGAAAGTTCTTCCGTAGAATTGCTTATATACAAGTTTGAATTAGAGGGATTTCAAGCAGCTGTGATCTAGGGGCTAGGATTCAACCCTTCCAAGGTTGTTGCCCGGGTTCAATTCCCGGCGGCTGCACCATCTTCTTCATTCCTTACCTGAAACAAAGGGACTTCGAATCGTCGTGAACCTTCCGAACTTGTCGGTTATTATTGACGTCACATCGGTGTTCCATCGTCAAGAATTCTAACCGATGCGCGACCTTTGCCCTCGGCGACCTAGGATCCTTGGTAAAATGTGCCTCACCCGGAGGTGAGGAAAAGGGTTTGGCGCTACGCGACGATCACGACAGCTCTTTGTTCGTGTAAGCGTAGCCTTTGCTGGAACTCACCTTCGCTGGCATGAAGTTCTCCAGGAACGACTCCAGTTCCTTGACGGCGTCGTCGTAGTCCACGGAATCGTAGAGCATGGCCGCCGTCAGATAGGCTCCGAAATAGGCCCCGGACACCCCGTTGATCAGGTCGCTGTCTATGGCGTAGATCTCCTTGTTGGCATAGGCGTCGGTCTTTGTGAGCATGGCCTGGATGCGCTCTCCAAGATAGGTGTCCACGTTCGCCCTCTCGACGCCGGACGGCATCTGGAACTGGATGATTATCGGAACGCCCTTGCTCGCGGCGACCAGGGTCTCCTCGTCCACCATTACGTTTCCGGCGTTCTCATATGCTGCCGTGAAGTTCACCGCCTTCTTGGAGACTATGTTCGCGGCCCCTCCGGCGATGTACTGATAGTAATCGGATCCCCACTGCGCTATGTAGTCGAACAGGACGGTCCTCTTGGCGACGCCCATCCCGTCCAGCTTGTCGATTATCTTGTCGACCTTGCCCGCGTACTCCAGGGACTTGCTGACGGAATCTCCGGTGTTGAACAGGGCTCCGATCATGAGCGTTCCGGAGGCGCCGTCCAGCTGCTGTATGTCCACGGAGATGAACGCGATCCTGTTCGCCAAACCGGATTTCTCCGCCTCGTCGTAGAGGTAGCAGTGTCCCGGCCAGTTAGAGTATATTATAAAAGCGTCGATCCCGGCGGCGGCCACCTGTTCGAGGGTGATCTTGGTGCTGCTTCCGATGATCTTCATCTTGCTCAGACCGGGAAGGACGGAGTCGCCGTAGTACATGGGACTGGCGTCGTCGACCGCGACGAGCCTGTCGTAGACGCCCGCGGCGGCCATGATGAACGCGGGATACGGATGGTCTACCCCCACCTTGCTACCGATCGGATACGGGACGTGGGCGATCGTGCCGAAGTAGTCCTTGTAGTAGAGCGTGGTGGACTTCCGGTCGATGTAGTTCTGGACCACGTCCGCGTCCTCGGACGTGATCTTCCCGTCCTGGTTCGCGTCGGCGTACACGTACCTGGTCTTCCAATCCTTGACGTCGTCCGCCACTATCTTCTCTATTATCTTCTTATCCTTCTCGTCGATGACGTCGTCCCCGTTGGCGTTGCCGAATATCGTGACACGGATGTCGTCGGTCTTGGAGGACATGTCCGTGGAATCCTTCGGCAGCATCAGGAGCGCCGCCGCGGCCACGGCTATCAGTGCGATCACGACGATCGCAGCGATCACAATCTTCTTGTCCATTCGATCACTTGGATATATTATCCGACACGTCGATTTCGAGGCCTGATTATTTAACCGTGACAAGGGCTGCGCAATTATGGTTCTGTTTTTATAGCGACAATCCGTACGTCGAATCGAACGCATGGACATCAGGGTCTTCAACGATTTCGTCAGCAAGCCTATTGGAAAAGGTCGGGTGTACGAGATGGAACTAGACGACGGGTACGCCCGGGTCACCAATTTCATCTTCGAGAGGGGTTTCGTGGTGAACTATTTCGATGTGAGCACCGCCTACTTCACGAACCAGGACCGCATCGGCGACATGGACTATCTGATGATCAACACGACCCTGATGGGGAGATACGCGACCGAACGGGACGGCTCCGTAAAATCCAGGTTCCAGGGGATGGGGCTCGTCCACCATCCTTCGAGCCAGAGGGAGAACATATACATCCCGACCATGCGCTATATCGGCCTGTCGATAGGCATCGATCTTAAGGGATTCAGACCGATCGGACTGGATGACCTTCCTGACATCTCCGAAGTCCTCGACGGGATATGCGGACGGTACCAGGTGGACAGCATGAGGCCGTTCGCGCTGGACGACGGGACCATGGTTGTGCTGTACGCTCTGAAGGCCATGCTCGACGATCCGGGATCGATAGACGACGATACGGCGACCGTTCTCGTTTCGGACCTGGTTCGCAGGCTATACGAGAATGAAATTGTCGGTTTCCCGGACGTCTCCGGTTCCGTGGAGACGAGACCCGAGGACCTCGTCTACAATCGGATCATGTTCGACCTCGGCACGGTCCCCAACATCAACGGGATATGTGCGGAGATAGGGGCCGACAAATACGCGATCGGCAGAAGGTTCAAGGAGGTGTACGGGGACACCCCGTACTCCCTGCAGAAACACTACCGCCTCATAACGGCCGGGAGCAGGATGCTCCTGGGCGAGAGGAACATGGGAAGGGTCGCCGAATCTGTTGGTTACGAAAAGGAGAACAAGTTCGCCACGGCCTTCAGGAAGGAGTTCGGCTTCAGGCCCAAACATTTCGACAGTGAGTTCGGGAACCCACTGGTCATACAGAATCGGAGCGGATGAGGACGGCGGGCCTCCCCTCGTGCTCGACTATGTCGCATTCCACCCCGTAGGCCTCCCTGATGTTCTCCTTGTTCACCACCTCTGCCGGGGTCCCGAACGCGAGCACCCTTCCGGGCTTGGCCAGAATCAGTATCTTGTCGGCCACCTTGGCGGCTATGTTCACGTCGTGGCAGATCATGAGCACGAGCTTGTTGTCGGCCCTGCAGAGCCGCCTGAGCAGCGATGCCACGAACATCTGGGCCCGTAGGTCCAGGTTGGCGGTAGGCTCGTCCAGGATCAGGACGTCGGTGCATTGGGCCAGCCCACGGGCTATCATCATCTTCTGGAACTGACCTGCGGACAGTTCGTCGGCCGGCCTCCCGCCGAGCGGCCCCAGACCCATGACCGACATGGCCTTGTCTATGACGTCGAGGTCCTCCGCCCTCATCCTCCATCCCATCCTGTTGTACCTTCCCATGGACACGGTCTCGAACACGGTCATGGAGCCGTGAGGGGCCGACGTCGTCTGGACGTAGCCTATCCTCTCGGCGAGCTCACCCCTTGGGATGTCGCGGACGTCCCTGCCGTCCAGCGATACGCTACCCCCGGTCGGACGGACCAGGTCGTCTATGCACCTCACCAAAGTGGATTTCCCGACCCCGTTCGGACCGATTATGCATATCAGACCGTCGTCGGAATCGAATTCGAGGTTGATGTCGCTCAAAACCGGTTGCGATTCGTGGTAACCACAGGTCAGCGAGTCTATCCGTATCCTCATGTCACCACGAAGTCCTCTTGGTCCTGACTATCAGATACAGGAACAGCGGCGCCCCCAGGAACGCCGTTATTATCCCCACCTGGAGTTCGTAGGGCTGGAAGAGCACCTTCCCGGCGGTGTCCGCCGCAACCACGACGAGCGCGCCCATGACCGCCGACGCCGCGAGGAGGTACCTGTTGTCCGAACCGATGAAGATCCTACAGATGTGTGGCGCGACCAGTCCCACGAATCCTATGAGTCCGGTGAAGCTCACCAGGATCGACGTCATCAGCGTGACTATCACAAGGCACAGGTTGCGGAGCGTCGCCACACTGACACCCATGGACCTGGCGTAGTCGTCGCCCGCCGACAGCAGGTTTATCCTGGACGCGAGTGCCTGGAGGGCGAGGCCGCAGGACGCCACGGCGACGAGGACCAGGGCTATGTCCTCCCAGGAGCAGGAACTGACGGAACCCAGCTGCCATGCGTACAGCGCCGCCAGGTCGTTCGGGTCAGCCATTATCTTGAATATTGCTGACACGGCGTTGAAGAGATACATCATCGCGATCCCCGACATGACCATCACCAGGGGCGATCCGCCCTTTATCCTGGAAATCATGAGGATCGCCAGGGTCGGGATGATGGAGAACACGAACGCGTTGAACACCACGGCGTACATCCCCGTGGCCAATGTGAATCCTACCGTGAACGCCAGCGTAGCTCCGAATCCGGCACCGGCCGATATACCGGTCGTGTACGAGTCGGCCAGACCGTTGTTCAAAGTGCTCTGCATCACGCAGCCGCCGATCGCAAGGCCGGCCCCCGTCAGCGCTCCCAGGAGCCCCCTCGGCAGACGCCCTTCCCATATGAAATGGTCATAGACGGCGTCCTGGACGTTTCCGGTGATGTGGTCCAGCATGATCTGGACGGAGTTCAGGAGCCCGATGTCGACGGGCCCGAACCCCACCGCGCATACGATGGAGACGAACAGAGCCACCATGCATGCGCAGATGAAGAGGACCTTCATCCTCACCGAGCGCACGTACCCCTCCCTGACGGCCCGACTCCTGTCCTCCTTCAATGGCGAGGACCATACCTCCATGGCCTCTTCGACCGTCAGCTCGTGCGGAAGAGTCTCGACCAACGCATATCCCTGGGAAAGGCTGGAGTTTCGCAGTTTATAAAGTTTGGATGTATGAGCCAATAATGGTTCCGTTTATGCTTAGTCATCATTGACTTGATCCGATTCAACCAGGAGCGTCAACTCACTGATACCTATGCCCAAAAGGAGTTGAACAAGATGGTGACATCTGAATAACTGAACATGACCTTCCAGAAGGTCGGAAACGATTTAGGATTTGAGAACGTGGAAGCGGAATTCTCCGCATACAGGAACCTGAAGGTGAGATGGTGCCGCACTTTGAGCAACGCGAGCTTCACCGTCTCCGATTACCTTCAGAAAGCACCGATCGAAGTAATCGAAGGCATCGCGAGAACGATCTTCTCAAATCTCCGCACCGAGGAGGAAACGGAATATCCGAACTGCACCAAGGAATGGCTCACATCAGATGAGTTCAGGGAACTCAACCAGGAGAAGTACATCGAGAGGAGCAGGGCCATCTGCGATATGGAGAACGCCGATGACAGCAGACTCTGGGATGCGTACTTCAGGCTCGTCGATGCCGGAATCATAGACAGGATCAAAGGACTGAAACTGTTCTGGTCCAAGGATGTGTCGGTTTCGAAGGTCGGCCACAGCTCATGCCTGATGAGGGTGGTGATAATGAACAGGAGATTCCTCAGGGACGATGTGCCCAAGGAGGTGCTCGATTACTTCCTCTTGCACGGAATCGCCAGCATCAATGTCGACTTCGGCATTGATTTCCTTGAGAGAAGGAAGGAGATCGCCGACATCATGGCTTAATGTCCGGGAAGGGAGACCGCCAGAAGATGGCTTGACCAGGTAATGATGAAGATCTGATCGAAACGAGGAAGGCAACCTCCTTTTATCCATGGATTGGGGTATACGAATAGCGGAGGAAGAAAAATGAAGATATATCTGGACTCGTGCTGTTACAATCGTCCTTACGACAACCAGGGGCAACTTAGGATACACATCGAGACCTTGGCGAAGATGAAAATCCAGAAGGAAGTGATCGAACAGAAGCATCTTCTGGTCACATCAGTGGTGCTTTATCATGAGAATGACAACAATCGCGATGAGGTGTCTGCCAATCAGATCGAATCGTTCATGGATACATATAGCGGCGAGTATATCGATGAGAAAGGATTCAAAGAAGCTATAGGTATCAGGAACGAAATCATAACCGAAGGAGCCAAGAAGATGGACGCATCCCATATAGCATGTGCGATACATGCGAAGTGCGATTACTTCATAACAACGGATGACAAGGTGCTCAAACTTAAAGAAAACAGAATCAAGATTATAAATCCTGTAGACTTTATCTCAATCGAGGAGGGCATGGAATGAGCAATGCTGAAGAAGAATACACCCTTAGTGAGATGTACAGGCTTGGAATCGACTGTCTGGTCAGCAGATTCGGTATCGTGAATACCGAGAAATTCCTTGTAGCCGTGAAAACGGATAGCTCCGATTATACCAAATGG
>JAFVET010000250.1 GCA_017475875.1 Candidatus Methanomethylophilaceae archaeon | reverse complement strand
GGATGTCCCCTATGTCCCTTCCTTCCAACAGGTCGATGGCCTCCGTGTCCTCCAGGAAGAAGACGTCGTCCGCCTCGTCTATGGAGCCGGCCTCCTTCAACCTCCTGCCCTGTTCCAGGAATATGAGACGGTTGCGATACATCATGTGGTCCAGATAGAACCTCTGGTTCTCCCTGAACGTGAGGTACGTCCTGGCGTAACCCAGGACCTTGAACATGAGGAACCTCTTGATGGGGTTCAGCCTGCCGCGGACCTCGTCGTAGGTCTCCTGGCGGCGCTTCTCGCTGCGGGCGTACTCCTCGCGTAGGTCCGAGTCCCCCTCGCACATCTGCAGGGCGACCCCCATGACGTAATCGGGGTCCTCAGCCCACCTCGGGGCGTTGAGCTCCCTGGTGCAGGACCTGTGTCCGAACTCGGAGATGAAGGAATTGTAGGCGTCCTTGAACGGCGAGTCGGAACCCTGCAGCCATTCCACGAACTCCCTTCCGCCCATGGACTCCGCCTTGGAACGTGCCGCCGCGTCAGACCTCAGCGCCTTCCCGAGGTCCGAGAAGCCCTTGTTCGTCTCGACGGTCTTGTTGTCCTCCGGTGCGGACATGAGGCCGGCGTAGATGGTCCCGTCGTCGTCGAGCCATTTGGCGGCCCAGTTCTTGACGAGTAGGTTGGTCATGATCGAATGCGAGACCATGCCGTAACGGATGAGCTGGTAGTGCTTGGTCGAGCCGACCTTGATGCGCTCGTACCACTCCGCAAGTTCGTGGTCCGTCAGTTTCGTCAGATCCAACGCATCGAACTCCCCGCACAGGACCATGAACCTGTCCGCCCATTCGCGGTAGACGCGGTCGGTCTTCCATATCATGCCGTCGCGGTCCCTGATGAGGAGACAGATCTGCGACTTGACCATGCCGAGGTAGTCGTTGGGGAACGCCGCTATGCGCGCCTGCTCCTTGGCGGGGAAATATTCCAACAGTTCCCTCGAACGTATCAGTTTGGGGTAATGGGCGAAGATCCTCTCGAGCACCGTCGCCGAGAAGTACACCCTCGACTTGTGCAGCTTCGTGAGCGGGCCCGACTCGAGGTCTTTGTATCCCATCATGTGGGCTCCCTCGTGGTTGACGTAATCGGTCAGCATGCGGCCCATCACGGTGTAGAACATGGGTGTCGTGGCGTCGGCCCAGTACTCGTCCCCATACCCCCTCGACCACAGTATGCCGTCCTTCTCGCTCTCGTCTGGGAGGGTGGTTATGTTCCTGGACTGGAGAATGTACACCTTCCCGTCCTCGACCGCCCACTCTATATCCTGCGGGTGACCGAAATACTTCTCGAGGGCCAGACCCTCCTTGGCTATCGCCTTCAGGGTGTCCCCGTCCGCACAGCTGACGGACCTCTTCTCGGGAGGGATGTCGACGAGGACGTTCTCCCCGTCTACCAGGTAGTACCCGCGTTCCTTGGTGTTCACGTTCTCCTCGATTACGTCGAGTCCGTCCTTGGAGAGCACGAAGCTGTCCGGGGTCACCTGACCGGAGACGATGGACTCCCCCAGTCCCCACGACGCCTCGATCACGATCCTGTCCTCGCCGGTGACGGGGTCCGCGGTGAACATCACACCGCTGATGTCTGAGCGGACCATCTTCTGCACGACGACGGCCATACCCTGCGACAGGTGGTCCTTCGACGCGTCGTGACGGTACTTCATCGCACGGGCGTTCCAATAGGAGGCCCAACAGGTCAGGATCATACGCAGCACGTCGCCCCTCCTGACGTTGAGGAACGTGTCCTGCTGTCCCGCGAAACTGGCATCGGCGAGATCTTCTGCGACGGCCGAGGAACGGACGGCGAAATACTCGCCCTCCATGGCACCGCGCTGTCTCTTGAGTTCCATCAGCTCGTCGTCGCCAATGTCGGCGTTCAGGAACAGCGAACGTATCTCCTCGGAGGACGCGTTGAGCGAGGCGTCGTCCTCGAAATCCGTCCTATCCAGAATTCCCTGTATCTTCTCCTTGAGACCGTTGCGCTGCAGGAACATCTCGTACGCGTCCACGGTCACCGCGAAAGCGGGCGGGATGCTGAATCCGCTGTGGACGATCTTAGCTATGTTGACTCCTTTCCCGCCGACCAGACCGATGTCGAGGTCGGATGAGTCCAGCGTCACTATTGGACGGGATGTGCCTGATGCCATTGCCGATAATATCCATGGCCTCATTAATTGACTATCGGTACACCTATACGGCAATCGTCGAATTATACTGGATAACCTTCGACATCCGCCCATGTGAGCGCCTGGTTTTATAGGTGTAATCCTCTGATACCGATATGGGTCTCGGTGAAGAGGGGTGGACTGTGGAATTCGTCGACGGGATGGGAAACCTGAGGGACGCCGTCCGGTCCATGGCCGCGATGCTCAACCGTTTCAACAGGTGCAAGGTGTACATCGGGGTCTCGGACGATGGCGAGGTAATCGGAAGCGGTTACGGTGAGGCGGAGGTGTCCGAGGTTGAATCCCTTATTGCAACAAGTATGAACAACCGCCCGCATGCCGAAGTATCAGTCCATAACGTCGGCGAGGGGTGCTACATCCTCGTAGACGCCGAGGGATACGAGACGCCGTACTCGTTCGACGGCTGGTTCTACATCAGGAAATGCCGTCCAGAAACGTCCTTCGGGAAGGTCGTGAACGTCTGGACCGAGACACCGACCTGCAGCATGAAGCGCCACCGAACGGTAAGGCTTCCATAGCTGTCCGGCACATTTTATGCAATCCGACCCTAGATGGTCCATGTTATAATACGACCCGACCATTGATGCCGAAAATCTACCTGGAGACAGGTCTTCGGACAGTGAATACGACCATGGCGCAGAAGGAGAGAATCGACACGGTCTTCGGAGTCAGTCCGACCGGGGGAAGGAAAGCGAAGGATCTGGTCTGGGACGAGGCCCGCGACCTTCCCGACAGATACATAACACACAAGGATCGCACGGCGTTCATCGACAACGGTTTCGCCGCGATCATCGAGAACAAGCACAACATCGCGATACTGTTCTACATCTACCTCATGGGGCCCTGCGGCAAGACGGACCTCTACACGAACATCTCGAAGAACCCGAACAGGCCGGACAAGATCGTCCTGCTGGAGAAGGCGGGCCTCATCCGCGTGGGTCAGGGGTTCGGGAACAAGAAGACCATCATCACCCTGACCGAGTTCGGAAGATGGTACACCACCGTGCTCCTCGAACTCGAGAAGGCCTGGGTCGGACGCGGTCGGGACGGGTCGTTCCAACTCGACGGGGTCCAGCACAGCCTGGCGGAGAACGGGATAGACCTCTACGACGCCCCTCCTCCGGCGCAGTTGCTCAAGAAGGAGCAGAAGCAGACCTGATCTCACATGCTGCTCTCGAGTATCGAGACGACCTCCTCGCGCGTGAGGGGATGGTATCCTCCCTTGCGAAGGATTGTACCGTCGGCGATGTCGTCCACCATGTCGTCGGTCACGCCGAGTTCCCTCAGACCGACGTCCACTCCGAGGAAATGCATCCAACGGTGCATGGATTCTAGACCTTCCGACGCTATCTCCTCCTCGGTCATCCCTTTCGGATCGACGTCCCAGACGTTCTCCGCGAACCTGACGAAACGATGGAGCCCATAGGGCATGACCATCCTGTAGTATGCCATCGAGACCGCGGACAGGGTGAGCCCGTGGGTGGCGTCGGTGTACGCACCTATGGACTTGCCGATCATGTGGACCTCCCAATCGGTGGATTTCCCGCGGGAGACCAGGGTGTTGAGCGCCCATGTCGCCGTCCACATGATGTTGGAACGGGCCTGGTATTCGGTCGGGTCCCTCACCGCATCGTACGAGCTGTGTATCAGGGAACGCATCAGACCCTCGGATATGTAGTCGCTGGTACAGTCGTCATCGCCGGAGAAGTACTGCTCGCACAGGTGGTTGAACGCGTCGTATATCCCCGCCGCCATCTGCTTCCTCGGAAGGGTGAAGGTGTAAGTCGGGTCCAAAATCGAGAAACGGGGCATGACGTCGGATTTGAAGTTGCGGGAGATCTTCTGTCTCGTATCCGTATTGGTGATGACTGCTCCTGCATTCATCTCCGACCCCGTCCCGACCATCGTCAGGACGCATCCCACGGGGATTATCCCGCATTCGGGGTCCTCCCCGCGAATGAAATACCTCTCCCATGGGTCGTCGGTGCAATAAGCCGAGACGGACACCGCCTTGGCGTAGTCGCATACGGAACCCCCGCCGACCGCCAGGATCAGATCCACGCGGTTGGACGAGGCGATGCGCATCCCCTCCCGGAGCTTGTCCATCGTTGGGTTCGGCATGACGCCGGGGTCCTCGAAGACCGTCTTGCCGCATCTGCGCAGTATCCCTACGACCTCGTCGTAGATTCCGTTGGTTTTGATCGAACCCTTCCCGTAAACTAGCATGACCCTGTCACCGTAATCCGAGAGTTCCTCCTCCAACGAAGCGATGGAACCCTCGC
>JAFVET010000249.1 GCA_017475875.1 Candidatus Methanomethylophilaceae archaeon | reverse complement strand
CTTAGTATCGTCAATGGCCATACTCCAGGCTTGGCTCTACATGACCAACTACGTCAACCACTACTCCACGTGGCGTTGGTACGAGTATCTTCTCGTAGCCGTCAACATGGTCGGCGCGATATACATGTCGCAGACGATAACGGGCGACTGGTCCGAGGTTTCAACCGTCTTCCTGGTGTCGATGATCTCGATGATCTCGTGCGTCGCCATATTGTACGTGGTACAGATCCGCGTCGGTCGCCAGGACGACAGGTCCGCCAGGACGTCGCTGGGGGTGGTGGCAGTCGTGATCTCCGTGTATGCCGCGGCACTGCTCATATCCCTGTCCGATTTCAGCCACTACTCAGTTTTCGCAAGCATGGTGGCTGTGTTCCTCGGAATCATACTGCCGTTTGTGGCTCCCACCACGTACGACAAGAGGATTGTCAGCTTCCCGCACCTCGTGGAGAGGTTCGAACTTCTCACGATAATCACGTTCGGGGAGGCCATCGTCGGGATGACCGGCCTGTTCGATCCCAGTGCGTTCACAGTGGCCCCCATCCTGGTGTTCGCCAACATGCTCCTCCTTTTCGGGTGCTATGTAGCCCAGGTGCACTACATGTGCAACCACCACCAGGTCAGCCGTGGGCGCGGTCTGATGTTCATGCATTATTTCATAGTGATATCCATCAACCTCATGACCGTGGCCATCCTCTACTTCGAATCGACCGAGGCGGACCATACGTTCACAGCCATGCTGATGGTCGCGTCGAACATCCTGTTCTTCCTGGCGCTCTTCTCCCTCGAGATGTACAACCGCTTCGAGTTCCCGGCCTCGTGGACGGACCTAGTCCTGTCGATGGTCCCGGTGGTCGTCGGTGCGTCAGTGATATTCGCGTTCATCACAAGCCCTTACGGGTTCCTCCTCGGATCGATTGTGATGTCCGCTGGTAACTTCCTGATTCTGTTGAGGAAGCACAATTCAAACAGGTGCGTCAACGTGATCCATACGTGATTACATGGGGAACACGACTACTTGGGAATGGGTGGAATCATGCATCGTCGGACGCGGGACGATGGGCCTCATGGTTCAGGCTGGGGAGTTCGCAGAGAGGATGTCGGAGATTTTCAGAGACAGCGACCCTCTTTCGGGGATGGAGCGCAGGTTCTATCCGGACGAACCGTACGAGTTCGTGTTCCGTTGGACAGAGGGGGACAGGAAGGTAGAGGTGACCTTCATGGCCGACCCCGACCTCTCTGGTTGGTCTGTTGTAGACGGCAGGAGGCGTTCGAGGGGACGGATACCCCCTGGGGACGACGGGGCATTGCGTCCGTTGACCAAGGCCTTGGAGTCCCTATAATACTATTATTAATAGGGACAACGCGCTTGAATCGTTCGATGACTGTCGGTAACGGCGGGAGGCATGTGTTCGAGGCCCTGGGTCTGGCCAGGGTCGTCATTGAGGACGGAAAGGTCGTGGAAGTCGGTGAGCCGGAGGTCAGTTCTTGCCCCCTGTTTAGGAAGCTGGTCGGGATGGAACACATCACGAAGGAGTCCATCAAGGCCAACATAGAATTCCGCATAAGGGATTTCGGGTTCTGTACCGAGAACCGCGTCGTCAGGGCCGGGGATTACGTCACATTCGGAGTTTCCGAGATCCTCAGTACCGCTTTAGACAACGGACAGATCGACGCCGCCGTGATCGCGGCGGACGGATGTGGCACAGCGGTCATAACTGATCCCGAGGTCCTCCAGGGCATGTGCGGCCGTATCTCCGGACTCGTGGAGACATCTCCCCTGCAGGTGGTTCTGGACGCGGTCGGACGTGACAACGTTCTGGATCCGGATACCGTACCGTTGGACATGG
>JAFVET010000248.1 GCA_017475875.1 Candidatus Methanomethylophilaceae archaeon | reverse complement strand
TCCTCTGAGGCGGACATCGAGAACTCGGGTACGGTAGTGCCGGACGAGCCGGTCTGTTCCTTGAGTTTCTGGGCCATCGCCTTGCCTATGTGCGGTATCGCGGCGAGGACCCCCTCGTCGCACGAGACGACGTCGTCCACACAGCGTATCCCGGCATCGAAGAGCGCCCTGGCCCTGGTGCGGCCGACTCCTCTGAGCGACACGAGGTCCGACAGCTCCGCCTTCACCCCGTAGCGTATGCGGGTGCGAAGCGGGCGGATGAACGCGGATGCGTCGGGGTTGAAGATGAGCGCCACCTCGTTCATGGCGTAGACCATCCAGTCCATCATGTCGACCCGGGAGCGGATGTCACCGGGACCTATGCCCATGGTGTCGGTGATCTCCTGTTCGGAACGTTCGTCCATCCACTTCTCGACGAGCATCGCTACGCATAGATCGCTAGCGACGAACTCGTAGTACGACGGGTCGATCTCCACGAGCGGGTTCGGGTCGTCCTCCATCTCCTTCAGGAGTTGGTTGACCTCGTCCTTGACCTTGGCCTTTGGATACATCCCCAATACGTCGGGGGTGCTGGCACAGGCGAAGAGGATGTCGGTCACGGGAGTCCTCTCGTCGATCCTCATCACCGCTTTCTTGAGTATCAGCGCCGAATCAGGGTCCAGGTACATGTCCGAGATCCTCTTCCCGAACGGGGTTATGCGGATCATCCGACCGGTCACGTCCACCAGTTCGCAGTCCACCAGGACGTCGACGATGCGTTCTATTATGCTTTCGACCCCGGTCAGGTTGAAGGTGTGGCCGAAGAATGTGTCCTTGAGGAAATCGGCTATCGATTCCACGGAATCGGCATCCATCGTCGAAACGAGGCCGAGCACGTGGGTGCGAAGGCTGCGCTCGTTTATCAGCTTGGACGCGATGATCTCCGACGACTTGCCGATGTATTCCTCCTGGAGATGGTCGCAGTAGGTCTCGTCCTTCGCGACCAGGACGGCTTCACCGTAGGGGTCGAATCTCGGCCTGCCCGCACGTCCCGACATCTGCTTTATCTCCATGACCGGGATCGGGACGTTCCCATGGTCCTCGAAGCGGGTCGTGTCGCGGATGATGACCCTCCTCGCGGGGAGGTTGATGCCGGCGGCGAGCGTAGGCGTCGCCACGATGCACGAAATGTTCCTCTCCCGAAAGTTGTCCTCGATGAACTTCCTCTGCCTGGGCGTGAGTCCGGCGTTGTGGAAAGCCGTCCCGTGGAGGTAGCATTCCAGGAGCTTCTTCCCCATCTCCGTACTTTCGTTATCCCCTTCCAGGGTCTTTGCCTCGGACATCCTGACTTCCGAGGATCTTGTCGGGAACTCGCCGGCCAGTTCGAGCGCCAACGATTCGGAGGAACGGCGGGAGTTGACGAACACTATGCACTGTCCGCCCTCCTCTAACGTCTGTCTGACCATCGGGGCGATGATCTGTTTGCCCTTGCATCCGGGGACTTCCGTCACCGAACCGTCTGAGAACCGGATGGTGCCGTCATAAAAGACCCCCTCCTTGAGCGGGATGGGGCGCCATTCGCTCCTCACCAGGGTGGCGTGGAGCCACCGGGCCAGGTCCTCGGCGTTGGTTATGGTGGCCGACAGGGCCACTATCTGCGTCGAACGGTCGCGCCGCATCAGTTTCGTGAGGACGACCTCCAGGGTCGGGCCGCGCCCGGGGTCGTGTATCATGTGGATCTCGTCGGCGATAACCATTCCCAAGCCGTCGAACCAGCGGTTCCCGTGACGGAGTATCGAATCGGCCTTCTCGGATGTGGCTATGACGACGTTGGCGGAATCGATGCCGTTGTCCTCGGAGTCGTAGTCTCCGACGCACAGGTGCGTCCTGACGCCCAGGTCCGCGAAACGGTCGAAGTCGTCCTTCTTCTCGC
>JAFVET010000247.1 GCA_017475875.1 Candidatus Methanomethylophilaceae archaeon | reverse complement strand
CTCCAAAGGCATTGGGAAGGATTCCTTCGTGGCCGTCCTTCTTCCCAGGTCCGGCCTTATGGCCGCCGTCGCGCTGGGAGTGGTCAAATCCGGTGCGGCCTACCAACCCCTGGACCCCACGTATCCCGAGGAGCGGATAGGGTTCATGCTCAGCGATTCCGACGTCAGGCTCCTGATCGCCGACAGGTCGCTGTCAGGCCTCGTCGGAGGTTACCGTGGGGACGTCCTGTACACCGACGAGTTCCCGACCCTTTTCGCCGGCGAAGCCCCCGACGTCAGGGGACTCGCCCCCAAACCGGAGGACGTCTTCGTGATACTGTACACCTCGGGGACGACGGGGAAACCCAAGGGCTGCGTCATCGAGAACGGGAACATCGCCGCCTACGTGGATTGGCTGGGCGGAAGGCTGGAACTCGGCCCCGGATGCCGTTACGCGTCATACGCGAGCTTCGGTTTCGACGCCTGCATGATGGACATCTTCGTCACCCTGTCCCACGGTGCGACCATCTACGTCATCCCCGACGGGTACAGGAAGGACCTGGGCATGTTGGAGGAGTTCTACGTCTCCAACGGGATAACCCACGGTTTCATGACGACGCAGATGGGCCGCATGTTCATGGAGACGACGGGATGCAGGTCCCTCCGGAAGTTCATGACCGGCGGGGAGGCCCTGGCCCCGGTGAAACCGCCGGAGTGGGTGGACTTCATCAACGCCTACGGTCCGACAGAGACCACCGTATCCGTGACGAGCCACCGCGTCACAGGGGAGTCGCCCCGCATACCGATAGGCGTCCCGAACCCCGACGTCGGCGTCTACGTCATGGACGAATCGCTCCGCATCGTCCCGACCTGCGCGTGCGGCGAGCTGTGCGTCAGCGGGCCACAGGTGTTCAGGGGATACCTCAACAACCCCGAGAAGACGGCCTCGGTGCTCGTACCCAACCCGTACGCCCAATCCGATTCGCACAGGACCCTCTACCGTACCGGGGACATCGTACGCCTGCTTCCAGACGGCAACCTGGACTACGTCGGCCGCCGCGACGGTCTCGTCAAGGTCCGTGGGTTCAGGATAGAGCTCACGGAGGTCGAGAACGCGATCCGCGGGTTCCCCGGGATAACGAACGTCACCGTCCAGGCGTTCGACGCCAGGTCTGGCGGCAAATTCCTCGCCGCATACGTGGTATGCGACGGCGAACTCGATGTAAAGGCGCTCAAGGCCCACATACTGGAGTCCAAACCCCCGTACATGGTGCCGGCGGTCGTCACGAAGGTGGACGCGATCCCGCTGACCGTGAACGGGAAGGTGGACCGTAGGGCGCTGCCCGTCCCGTCGATGGATGTCGGCAAGGTCACGCCGCCGTCCACGCCTTTGCAGAAGCGCATATTCAAGATAGCGTCGGACGTGATCGGCGACGATTCCTTCGGGGTGGAGACAGACCTGTTCGAGGCGGGACTGACCTCCATCGGCATCGTGAAGCTGAACGTGCTCCTCTCGGACGAGTTCGGCATACCCTTCCAGTCCAAGGACGTGAGGGAGAACCCCACGGTCCGGGATCTGGAATCGTTCGTCTCGACGGCGGCTCCGCAGGAGACGTACCCCGTCCTGGACGACTACCCACTCACCAAATCACAGGAAGGCATCTTCGTCGATTGCATGTCCATGCCGGACAGCACCAGGTACAACATACCGCTGCTTCTGGCCTATGGTCCCGGAATCGACCGGGGCAGGTTGAAGGCTGCGATCGTCTCGGCGGTGAACGCACACCCGTTCATGATGACGCGCATAACCACCGACGCCAAGGGGGACATACGTCTAGACCGCAAGGGGACGTCCTCGTTCACCGAGGACATGGTGGAGGAGGTCACGATCCCCTCCCTGACGGACGTCCGCGACCTCGTCGAACCGTTCCCGCTGATGGGTTCCAGGCTCTTCAGGATCAAGCTGATCCACGCGGACAGGGAGTACCTCTTCGTGGAGATGCACCACATAATCTCCGACGGGACGTCGATGGGGATATTCCTCGACGACGTGTCCCGCGCCTATTCCGGGGAGACCCTGCAGCCCGAACGTTTCAGCGGGTTCGAGGAGTCGCTCAAGGAGATGTCGGACAGGGAGGAAGCCCTCGCGGAGGCCAAAGGGTATTTCGAGGGTCTCCTCGCCGGGTACGACCTCGATTTCCTCCCCAAGGGCGACAGGTACCGCCCGGGTCCGGATCCCGTCGGGAAGTTCAGGATGGAAAGTCGGGACGACACGGCCGCATCCGCGGACGTGTTCTGCAGGAGGGGCGGGATCACGGTCAACAGCCTGATGTGCGCCGTGTTCGGCTTCGACCTCGCCAGATACAACGGTTCGGACCATTCCGTGTTCACGACGGTCTACAACGGAAGGAACGATTCACGTACCGCGCGTTCGGTCTCCATGTTCGTCAAGACCATCCCGGTCGTGTGCGACCTCTCCGACCAGGAGCGTTCCCCTCTATCGCTGTCGGAAGCCGTCGGGAGGCAGATGGTTGGGACCATGGCCAACGACACCTATTCGTTCGCGGAGATCAGCCGCGAACTCGGCGTCAGACCGGACGTCCTCTTCGTGTACCAGGGCGAAGGCTTCGGGTTCGACTCGTTCTGCGGACAACCGGCCGAACCGGTCCCGGTCACGCTCTCCGACGTCAAGGAACCCATACTCTTCCAGGTGGCGAGGGAAGGTGGGAGGTTCGTCTACGAGGTCGAATACGACGGCGACAGGTACACTCCGGAGTTCATCCGTTTCTTCACCGCATCGTTCGACGCCGTCCTGCGCGAGTTCCTGGTGCAACCCGCCCTCAAGGACGTATCGATGACCGACGAGGCGACGATGGAGTTGGTGGCGAAGGTCAACGACACCGATTCGCCGTTCGACCGTAGTAGGACAGTCGTCGACCTGTTCCGGGAAAGGGCCCGGGAATCTCCCGGATCGGTGGCCGTGGTGTGCGGGAGTCAATCCATTACCTACGGGGAGCTTGATTCCGTCACGGACGACATAGCCGCTTACGTCCGCGGCAAAGGCATAGGAAGGGACGAGTTCGTGGCTGTCCTGGTACCCAGGTCCGTGGACATGGTGGTGGCCGCCGAAGGCGTGGTCAAGGCGGGTGCGGCCTACCAACCGTTGGATCCCACTTATCCCGAGGAGCGTCT
>JAFVET010000246.1 GCA_017475875.1 Candidatus Methanomethylophilaceae archaeon | reverse complement strand
TAATCGTGGAGCCCACCGGACTCGCGCTCCCTCACAAGGTCAAGGAACTCGTCAAGGCCTCCGACATCGACGAGGAGGCGACCTATGTGATCGGAGTCGTGGACGTCCAGAGGTTCGAGGTCCTGGTCAAAAAGAAGGAGCAGTTCTTCACCAAACAGATGTCCGGTGCGGATTTCATCCTGATAAACAAGTGCGACCTCGCGACGGACGACAAGCTCAAGGAGATCGAGGACTGGATGGCTTCCAGGTTCCCCGAGAAGAAGGTCCTGTCCGTTTCGGCGAAGGAAGGCACCAACATGGACAAAGTATACGAGTTGATGAAATGAGCGAAGACAATTGCGGTTGCGGGCACGACCATGGTGCCGGAAAGACCTCCATCGAGGAGGCGGGCGGTTGCGCCGTAGGTATGACCGGAAAGATCAACGGGTTCAACGCGGACGCGGAAGAGAGGTTGGCCAAGGCGCTGATGGAAGTCGGGAAATGGGTGGAATCCGAATCCGGTGCGCTCCTCGGACACATAAAGGCCGCCGTCGTCACCGACGACGGCAAGGGGATTACGCTGAACCTCACGAACCTCCTGAACGGAGTGGAACACCACGGGACTCTGGCCCCACAGGAGAAGGTCAACTTCACCTTCATGTCCGCGGTTCTGGACGTGGACGAGCACGAGCTCGAGCACATGATGTACCACGCCATCGAGCACACCGCGCTCGATTACGAATTGGACGAGCACGAGCACCATCATCACGATCATTGTGGATGCGGTCACGACCACGAGCACCACCACGACCACGACGACCACTGCGGATGCGGACACGACCACCACCACGAACATGACGACGAGTGCTGCCACGACCATGACCATCACCATGATCACGAGCACCACCACGACCACGACGACCACTGTGGATGCGGACACGACCACTACCATGAACATCATCACGAACACGACGATGAGTGCTGTCACGACCACCATCACCACGACCATTGCGGACACGACCACCATCACGACCATGGCTAGGAGTACCACGGCGACCATTGCCACGGAGGTCACCACCACGAGTGCTGCCACGACCACCACTACGGGCACACCTGTTGCTGCCATGGTTGCAGCTGCGGATGCTGTCACTCCTGCTCATGCTGCGGATGCTGCCACGATTGTTGCTGCGGGTGCAGCCATCACCACGGATACGGCGCGTCGTGCTGTCATTGCGGTTGCCATCACTGCGATTGCGATCGCTGCCGTGACGATTGTCACTATGGTTACGACGACGAGGAATGCTACACCGACGACGAGGTCGAGCCGGTCTGCGTCAGATTGACCGGAACGTTCAAGTCCGTCGATTGGAACTCCGTCAGTTCCATGGTCAGCAACATGAAGGAAGCCTGGGAATGGATCGAGAAGACCGAGGGGCTCCCTGCGTTCGTCGAGATGACCCTCGCACCCGCCGACGACGACTGGTCGGTCATAACGGTGATCGGGGAAGACGAAGTCGTCCTCAACGGCCTGATATCCGCCCATGACAACGTCAACTTCAGGATCGAGGCCGGCGCCTTCGATGTAATCCCCGAACAGCTGGTCCATCGCCTGTTCCATTCCATCGAGGATATGGACATCCCCTTCACAGTGAACGGCGACGTCCACTGCGATTGTCACAAGTCCCCGAAGGAGTGAGTCTCCATCGGTCGCATCGTTTTCCGATGCGACCGACAAACCCCTTTCACAGATTCTGTATCATTAATCCATCCGTTGCCATCTAACGTATATTGTAGCATTGTCGATGGAAATTCGTACAATTAGGAATTGTTTGTACAAAATGATATATACCGATTCATATGATATTCGTCCAGTGATTTGATGGACAAAAAGGTCATAATCATTGTAGCCGTGGTCGCGGTCGTCATCGTGGCCGCAGCGGCGGTTCTGCTGCTCAACAACAAAGGGGGTGGCGACGACGACGTCAAGGGTCTTAGCATCATCAGCCGTGTCAACTCCGAAGGATCAGGGATAATCCTCTCTCAAAGCGAGGACCCCTCGTCGTACATCACGGTCCAGACCACTAAGCCTGCGGCCGATGCCAAGTACATCAAGAACGACAGTACCGGCAACTATTATGTCTTCAACGTCGCAGGATGGGGTGGGAAAGTGTTCGCTACTCCAGGTGCGGCCACTATACAGCACGTCCAGCTCATGGAGCTCGCCTCGCTCATGGGCCTCAAGTACGCCTCGTACTCCGATGGGACTACGACCAAGGCGGACACTTTGTACTACGTTGCGGGAGTTCCCAGCTTCGCGGAGTTCGTCAACAAGGAGAAGACCTCCCCCGTATGTGGATTCATCATCTGGGAGGCCCAGGTCTCCGTCGCTACCGGCAACGGATACAACCTGCTCGCTCTCACGAACGACCTCTTCGACGGTCACACCTGCTGCATCATCGGTGCTTCCAACAAGTATCTGAACAAGGAGACCGAAGCCATCGAGACTTTCCTCAGTGTCTATGCCAAATCCGTCGATGCCATCAACGCTGCTATAGCGAATCCCACCTCTTCCGCCTATTCCGAACTCCTCAGCATCTCCCTCAAGAGGGTCTCGATGCCCGATGGTGACTACGACAAGGAAAAGGCTGTGAAGGAGGCTCTCGCCAATGTCCTGTATTTGTACGCTGATGATGCCAAAGGCGGCCTGTCCTCACTCGAGTCGGACATCGCCAAGCTCGCGGAGGACCTCTACGACGCCCACCAGATCAACAATAGCGCCAAGGACCTCGGATTCACCAGCTACGCCGCCCTCGCCGACAAGTTCGTAGACAACAGCTATCTCTCGGAGGCACTGAAGGGTGGACACGACAAGCTTGATTCTAAGAAGACAATCAACGTTGCAGTCATCGGAGGGGACATCCATCAGATCGCCATCTGGTACGCCTACGACAAAGGAATGTTCGATGATGCCAACCTGAACGTCGTCATCTCGTCCCAGTCTAACGGACCCGCTGTCTACGGACTCCTGGCAAACGGTGAAACCGACATCGGTTTCCTCGGTGCGCCTCCCATGACCATAAGGAGCATGAACGCCGGGGACATCCACGCATAAGCTTAAACGAATTGACACAATACCGCAAAAACTGATACCAATGGCTGTATTCAAATACGATGAGAACAACCGCAGGCACCGGTTCATCCGGACCATAGTGGTTACCGTCGTATCGTTGGCCGTTTTCCTTGTCCTGTGGTGGGTGGCCACGGTTCTGATGAACGATCAGAACTTCCCCACCCCGGACAAGGTCTTCGCTGCCCTGTACGACCTGATTTTGAACGGTGACCCCATCGGAGGACACTCTATCTGGGAGTACATAGCGATCAGTCTGAAGACGTTCCTGTACGGATTCGGTCTCGCCCTGGTGGTGGCCGACCCGCTCGGACTGCTGCTCGGTTACGTCAAACCGCTGAGGGAGTTCACCGCACCGTGGATCGAGGTGGTCCGTCCGATCGCACCCATCGCATGGGCTCCGATCTTCGTTCTCTCGTTCGGTTCCCGCCTGGGTCCGGCGCTGGTCGTCTTCATCGGGATATTCTTCCCTCTGTTGACAAACATCATATTCGGCGTCCAGAGGATAGACAAGAACTGGCTCGATGCATCCAAGACACTAGGGGCGAGCCAGGGACAGCTGTTCTACAAAGTGGTGCTCCCCGCAACCGTTCCCTACATCCTCAACGGTGTCAAGGTCGGTCTCGGTGTGGGCTGGATGTGTATCGTCGCCGCAGAGATTTACAACAAGTTCGGAGGCATCGGACAGTACCTGGTGGACATGGTCAACGGTGGACTGATGGCCAACGCCTTCGCAGCGATAATAATCATAGCCATCCTAGGTCTGTTGACCACGGGGGTGGCCGAATACGTGAGCAAACTCGTCTCGCGCAGAATGGGGATGGACGCATGAGCAGATCGAAGCTGGTCGTTAAGGGTGAGAAGTACGATTCGTCGGACAGGGTCCGTGCGGACCGCACCGACCTCCTCTACTCGCACATCCCCGAAGGGGAGACGCTGGTGAGCATCAAAGACCTGAACGTCACCTACCGGACGGATGAGAAGACCACCGTCGCCGTGGACGATTTCTCATTCGACATCAAGAAGGGGGAGCTCGTCTCCATAGTGGGTCCCTCGGGATGTGGCAAGTCGACCATCCTCAGGTGCATATCCGGTCTCCTGCAACCCACTTCGGGGGAGATCCTCATCGGCGGCAACAAGTGTACCACCGCGGGTTCCGACCGCGGCATGGTGTTCCAGGACTTCGCGCTGTTCCCCTGGAGGTCCGTGCGCAAGAACGTCGAGTTCGGTCTGGAGATCGCCGGGGTACCCAAAGAGGAACGTCAGGAGCGTTCCGACAGGTATCTCAAGGCCATGGGACTTTCCGAGTTCGCGGATTCGCGCATACACGAGCTCTCCGGTGGCATGAAGCAGCGTGTGGGCATCGCCCGCGCCATGATCATGCACCCTGCGGTCATCCTTATGGACGAGCCGTTCGGGGCGTTGGACGCCCAGACCAGGAACATCCTGCAGGAGAGTCTCGTAAACGTGTTGAAGACGTCGTCCAGGACCATCGTGTTCGTCACGCACTCGGTGGACGAGGCGCTGTTCCTTTCGGACCGTGTCCTCGTGCTCTCGAAAAGGCCGGCGACGATCCATACAGTGATCGACGTTCCCGGTGAGCGTCCCCGTGACCGCGCTTCCCCCGAGTTCACGAAACTCAGGCGCGAGATATTGTCTTACCTCGAATCGCAGAACACGCTGTGATTCTGTTTTATTGAAAAGGGCGACGACCGGCACGGTCTCCGTGCCGGTGTCCGCCCGTGGAATCACTGGATGTCTCTGAATAGGGTTGCGTACTGCATCCTCTGGGCACCGAAGTACTCCTTGCAGTAGTTGGCTGTGCTCTCCGGGGGATAGTCCTTGCAGGAGAAGACGTCGATGAACGCGCGGTCTGTGTCCTCCGCGAAATGGCCGGAGATGCACGAGGTCTCGATGAGCTGGATGAGGGAATACCCTTCGACCTTGGGTTCGGCCCCGAAGCGGACCGCGATGGGTTCCCCGTACCTCTTCATGTGTATGTGTTCCGCCAGATCTATGGCGAACTGTTTGATGTAGTCGCCGTCGCAGATCTTAGCGTGATCGCAACCGGCGAGGTCGATGGCGATATGCAATCCCCAGTGCTTCTCGTTGTTGTATTTGGCAATCGACTCCTCGTCGTTGAGGAGTGGCCCCGCACAAGAACTCATGCTGTACATCTGTCCACCTCCGGAGAACCGGATGGAGGTCCATCAAGGTACTGCATTTAAAACTGACCCTCGCAGGGTGACACGACAGGGGAACCGGTGTCTCCTGGGGGACATCCACGGGTGTTTTGACGGTAAAGCGTATATCCTCCACCATGTTCGGCGGCACATGAACGGAATCTTCGATACCTTGATGCTTCTCTGTTTCCTCGCGGCGTGGCCTACCGCCACATTGAAAGCCCTCCGTACCAAGTCCAACAGGGGTGTGAGCCTTCCGTTCATGGTCATCATCGAGGTGGGATACATCTGCGGGATGGTGAACAAGGTAGTCAACGACTCGATAGATTACGTGATAGTGTTCTATCTGATCAACTTCGCGATAGTGCTGGTGAACATCGGGCTTTACTTCTGGTACGGGCGCGACCGCTCGGGATCCGGCTCGGGAGCGGCATGAGAAGTTCCAATCGATATCGGAATAACAGACATTCTTATCAGAATATCGGACGCTCCCTCATGGGTCATACCTTAAATACGAATCCATCACGTGGTCATCCGATTGACCCGTGATGCAGACACCAGGTTGAGATACTTCGGTCTCACGTCGTTCGCCGTCCTCGTCGTAGCGTACTTCTTCGTGTATTTCCAGAGGATATCGGTCGGGATAGTCGGTTCCGACATCGTGGACGACGTCGGAGGTTCCATCGGTCTGCTCAGCTCCGTATATTTCTGGACCTATACGCTGATGCAGATACCCAGCGGGCTGATGGCAGACCGTTTCGGACCCAGGGCCGCTTCGTGCACGTTCCTAGCTCTGGCCGCCGCCGGTTCGCTCCTGACGTTCGTAGGTCAGGATTTCACCGCCATGGTCGTCGGCAAGATCATGATAGCCGCCGGCATGGCGGTCATCTACGTCCCGTTGATGCGCATCGTCGCCGTCTGGTTCCCCATGGGCAGCTTCGCGTTCATGAACGCCGTCGTCATAGCCATAGGCAACGTGGGCGCCATCGTGGCCGCCGGCCCTCTCGGCGTCCTGGCGGACACGGTCGGATG
>JAFVET010000245.1 GCA_017475875.1 Candidatus Methanomethylophilaceae archaeon | reverse complement strand
TATCTGGCACAGACGATGGCTAGGTATCTTGGAAAAACGCCGTCGTGTGTGAGATGGTTACTTGGATCTTAAAACTGCTGTCGGTCACGGCCGGGAACAATGGTAAGAATTGGCTGTTACAGTTCTGCAGCTTCTATCGGCAGTGTATAGGACATGTTATGAAAGTATAGCGATTATTGGATAATACATAATCAGTTTTTTCCACCAACTCTTTTTGAAACAATGACCAATCATGATTTGTTGTAATATATTTAGGAATAACTAAAAATATTTAGGTAAACCAAAATTTAAATAGAAACCGCCGATTGCATGGGCAGATGCTGCAAGTTGCTGTCTATGGGAAGGGAGGAATCGGGAAGTCGACGACCTCTTCGAACCTCTCCTATGCCTTGGCCGAGAAAGGAGCAAAGGTTTTGCAGGTCGGGTGCGACCCAAAGCACGACTCGACCAAATATCTCATCAACGGGAAGGAACAGACCACCGTCTTGGATTACATCCGCACCATGCCCCCGTCCGAGAGGAAGCTCGAGGCTATCCTGCTGACCGGGACCGGTGGCGTCATGTGCGTCGAGGCCGGTGGTCCTGAACCCGGAATCGGTTGTGCCGGGAGAGGGATCCTAACAACGTTCGACACCATCGAGAAGATGGGCATCGCGGACATCGAGAAGGATGTGACGCTCTACGACGTCCTCGGGGATGTGGTCTGTGGCGGATTCGCGGTCCCTATGAGGAACGAATACGCGGATGCGGTCTACATCGTCACCTCCGGCGAGTTCATGGCGATATACGCGGCGAACAACATCCTCCGCGGTCTCCTCAACTTCGGCAGCGCCCGTCCCAGGGTGGCCGGGATAATCCTCAACAGGAGGAACGTCGAGAACGAGCGCGAACTCGTGGAGAGGTTCGCGACCGGCGTCGGTCTCCCCATCGTGGTGGACGTTCCGCGTTCGAAGGAGTACATCGAGCCGGAAAGGCTCGGCGTGACGGTATCGGAGGCTTTCCCCGACTCCGTCCCCGCCGGCATCTACAGGCAGTTGGCGGACGACGTGCTGTCCATCAAGGACGGGACCAGGGGTCTTTACGAACCCCATCCGCTCAGCGACGAGCAGCTCAACGACCTTGCTGCCGGGAAGGCGATCACCGTCCTGGGCAACTTCACGCGAAAGGCGTGCCACTGCGACCGGACCCGCAGGGGGACGGGTTCATGCGCCAGCCGCGGTGCGGTCTTCGCGGCAGGTAGGGTGAACGACCTCCCCATAATCATACACGGGCCAGCGAGCTGTGGCTACGTCATGTCCCACACGCAGGACGTCCATTTCCTTACGGAGATGGGCACCAACCCCAACACCGTCGGCATCCTGAGGAACAACATACAATCGACCAGGATGAGCAACGATTCGTCCATATTCGGAGGTCATGAGGATCTCATGCGCATCATTCGCTCCGAGGCCGACAAGGGGAAGCGGACGATAATGGTGATAACCACCTGCGTCCCCGGGATGATCGGGGACAACCTGGACCTCATCAAGAAGAGGGCCGAGGAGGAGTATCCCGGTTTGAACCTCGTGGTCATCAAGGCGGACGGGAACCTCACTGGCGGTTCCGAGGAGGGCCGTCTGATGGCGATGAGGGCCATCATCGGCTTCATCGACGCCGATTGCGAACCCGTCGACATGGAGTGCAACCTGATAGACGACAACTTCATCGTGTATTCGTCGGGCAGGAACGGCGAATGGACGGAGAGGCTCCTCCGCGACCTCGGTTTCTCCAAGGTCCACAAGATCATAGACAACGTGTTCCTCGACGAGGTAGTGGGATGCAAGAAGAACATCCTCAACGTGAGGACGTTCGACGACCCCACCGTCAACGGCATGGCCGAGGCCATGGCGGAGGAGAAGGGCATGAGGATCTTCTCCGAACCCCTCCCCAAAGGGTATTCGGAAACATTGGGCTGGGTCGAGAAGGTCGGCAGGGAGTACGGCATAGAGGAACGCGCCTCGAAGGTGGCAGAGAAGATCAAATCTGATTACGCCGCGGCCCTGGAATGCCACAGGGCGTTCTTCGAAGGAAAGACCGTAGACATCATCGCGGGGATTCTCGGCGACGACGATTGGATAATCGAGGTGCTTTTGGACGCTGGGATCCGGATCAAGAACCTTTTCGTCATGAGGTTCAGGATGGGCGGCGGACGCGGTCCGAGCCCCGTGTACGAATCCCGTTACAAGGACAGGCTGAACATCAGGGAGATGTCCAATCCCATGGAGATCCGGATGGCCGTCGAGGAGGACGACCCCGACATGGTGATCGGAGGCGTCATCATCGGATGGCACGGCCAGCAGTTCAAGGAGTTCAGCCGCGACTACCAGTGTTTCACCCACTACGCCTCGATCGAGTATCTGGATTACATGCACACGATGATGACCAGCGCCCCCACGATGGGATGGAGGAGCTGGGGCGGTTCGGATACGCCGGTGTCGAAGCCCATGGGTGCGGTGTCGATCACCGAGAAGCAGATCGAATCGATCAAGGCGATGATGGGAGGGAGGCTGCCACCGAAGATGGAGGCGGCGCTCAACGAGATGAAGGAGGGCAGGATGCCCGAGGGGGTACTTCCGGACATGCTGCGCATGATACAGTCCATGACGGGAGGTCGCTGACATGATAGTGAAACCGGACGGTTTCTTCGGAGTGACGATGGCGGTGGAGGGG
>JAFVET010000244.1 GCA_017475875.1 Candidatus Methanomethylophilaceae archaeon | reverse complement strand
GGTCCATCAAGGTGTAGACCACGCCTCCGTGGCCCCGGCCCATGCTGTTCATCATCTCGTCCTTGACGTACATGCTGCAGGTGACCGAGTCGCGGGAGATGCTCTCGATCTCGATGCCCATGAACCTGGCGAACGGGGCGGTGTACATCTCCATGACCCTGTCCGCGTATTGTTTCGTGTCATCTGACATCAGACCGAGGAGCGTTTCGCGTTCCATGGGCGGCCATGACATAGACACGATAAAAAAGTACGCAACGAAGGACCTGATCAGATGGCGCCTCTCGACATGGGTAGTGCTAAAAACGAGGAGGTGTTACGGCATGAGGCCGAAGGAACGGAAGGCGGGAGGAGAGACAGATGGCAGAGATTATCACCGTCACCCAACTCAACAACAGGGCGAAGACGATACTGGGTCAGAACCCGTCGGTCCAGAGCATATGGGTCGAAGGGGAGATCTCCAACCTCAAGAACTACAACGGCAACTACTACTTCGTCCTGAAGGACGCTGACAGCCAGGTCTCGTCGGTGCTCTTCAGGTCCGGCCGTTCTAGGATGGACTTCGAACCCCAGGACAGCCTGAAGGTGTCCGCCTTCGGTTCCGTATCGCTCTATACGCCGAGGGGGCAGTTCCAGTTCGTGGCCGAGACAATGAGGAGGTCCGGTGTCGGCGACCTGTACCGCCAGTTCGAACTGCTCAAGGCCAAACTGGAGAAGGAGGGGCTGTTCGACCCCTCGAGGAAACGCCCCCTGCCGAAATACCCGCGCCGCATAGGCGTTGTCACATCCGAACAGGGCGCGGTCATACACGACATAATCACCACTTCCGCTACCCGTTTCCCCGCGGACATCGTGCTGGCACCGGCGCAGGTCCAGGGGGAGGGCGCATGGAAGACGATCGTCCACGGGATAGAACTGCTGAACAGGCTAGGCGTCGACGTCATCATCGTCGGCCGCGGTGGAGGCTCGATAGAGGACCTGTGGCCGTTCAACGAGGAGCCAGTGGCCAGGGCCATCGCCGCATCCGCGGTCCCGGTGGTCTCCGCGGTCGGTCACGAGACGGATTTCACCATAGCGGATTTCGTAGCCGACGCGAGGGCACCCACCCCGACCGGGGCCTCGGTGCTCGTCCTGAGGGACGGAAAGGAGATACGGGACTCGCTGTCGGCCATGTCCGCCCGCGTCGAGGGATTGCTCTCCGGCATCCTGGATCGGAAGCGCTCGGAACTGAGGTACCTCGAGGGCAGGATAGGTCTGAAGCAGATAGAGCAGGAGCTGTCCATGCGCGAACTGAGGCTGGGGTCCACTTTCGACAGGATCAGGGGTCTGGTGGAATCCAGGATGGCTGTCGCGAAAGGGTCCTTCAAGGAGGTCGATTCGAGGCTTTCCCCGGAATCAGCACTGAAGGACATCTCGAGGTATCTCGAGAGGCTGTCGTCCTGGGACCGCATAGTCCGTTCTCAGACGTCCCGGGCGTGCTCCCAGGGGAGAACCAGGCTGTCCTCCGTCTCGGACAGACCCGAACGCGCAGTCCTATCGGTTCTGGAGGGGTACAGGTTCAAGACGGAGAGCGTGTCGGCCCACCTGGAATCGGTGGGACCGTACAGCGTCCTGTCGAGGGGCTACGCCATCGTGTCCGGAGGGGACGGCGTCCTGACGTCGGTAAGAGACATCGAGATCGGCGGAACGATCAACGTGACCATGCGCGACGGCTCGGTCAAGGCCACTGTGCAATCAAAGGAGGAGAAGAAATGAGAGGATTCAAGGAAGAAGTGGAGTCGATGAGCTTCGAACAGGCGATGGACGCCCTGGGGGGTCTCGTGAAGGAACTCGAGACCGGGGGCACCGGGCTCGACCAGAGCATCGAGATCTACGAGAAGGCGGTCATCCTGCGCGACCACTGCAGGAAGATACTCGAGGAGAGCGAGCGCAGGATACAGAAGATCACCGAGACCTCCGAAGGCCTGGCGATCGACGACTTCAAGGACGCCTGAGCTTCCACAGCCTCACGCCGTTGGCCTCGGCCCACTTCCTGGTGGAGCGGTATAGGTTCGTCTCGCGGAAATCAGAATCAGAGTACGCGAGCCTCAGCGCCCCTCCGAGCTCGCCCTCCGTGAGGTTGCGGGCGTTGTAGGAACCAAACGTCTTCCTGAGGCCGATGAGCAGAATGTCCACCGCGTCGTGTCCCCTCGCGGCCAGCCATTTGTCCTTAAGACGGACCGTCTGGTCCGTGAGCATCCGGGACAGCTCGCCGCGGCCGATCCTCACGTTCGCGGTGTTAGCCACCACGGCGTTGATCATCGCCGGTATACTGACGACGAGGGTCCTCTGGTCCACGAACACGGTGAAATCCAGGTCCCGGAAGTTGAGGGACATGCGGTTCTTCTTGGAGATGTACATCAGAAGTCCGAGGGGGTAGCTTGCATCCACCAGGGCCTGGCGCACGTCCTTCCCCCTTGCGAGGAAGTTCTTGAGCTTCTGACCGTCCGCATACTCGTCCAGGACGTCGTCGAGGGCGTTGCTGTAGATCAGCATCATCTCCATGTCGCGCTTGTCCGTCGAGAACAGGGGAGGCGACTCCTTCCTACCGGTGAGGCCGTCGAGGTCGCGGTCCACGATCCCTATGGTCGCAGGGTCCCCGTGGCGCTCGTTCATCCTTCTGACGGAACTGCGGACGTTGTCCTTGGAATGAGCCTGGACCACCTGCACCGCTGAACGGTCAGTGAACTTCTCGTACAGCCTCTGGTCAGTCACACCCTCCACGACAACGTAGGTGCCCTTGAAGAGCGCCCTGCCCATGAGCATCTGGTTGCAGACGTCGTCCGAAGACAGGAATTCCCTCATCGCGACCTCAGCTCCACCGCGAGGTCCCAACGGTCGTGTATGACCTGCGGCGAATGGGTGGCCACGAGCATCTGGATGCCCCTGACCCTGCAGATGTCGAGGTAGTAGTTGCCGAGCATCTGCTGCCAGCACACGTGGAGGGATATCTCCGGCTCGTCCACTATCGCCAGGTCCCCGGGTCCGGTGCGGAACAGCAGGAGGTAGAACATGACGAGGATCTGCTTCTCTCCGGACGAGAGGTCGCAGAGCCTGAGGGCGGTGCCGTTGTTCATGGAGACGGTCATCCTCCCGTATTCGGTGATGGTCAGCGTCTTGTTTATGAATATGGAGTTGACGGTATCCTGATAGGTGATGATGGACTCGGCCAGCTGATAGCCCTTGTCGACGTATTCCCTGAGCGATTTCAGGAGCGAGATATACGACGCCTTGTTGGAGGCGATGTCGTACCTGGTCGGAGGGAACCTGACCTTCGCCGGGATCTCCGGCTCCAATCCCGAGGACTTCATGTAATCCAGCTTGGCCTTCACGTCCATGAGCGCCTGTTCCAGTTCGACGTCGTTCATGTCGCCGTCGGTCGGCAGGAGCTTGATCTTCCCGGCCTCCGCCACCGACGCGTACCTGTCGGAAAGCTCCTGTATGAAGACGTCCAAGGCCTGGGCCAGGTGACCGTCCGACGTCGGGACGACGGTGCGGTCGGCACCGGCGTACACGCAATGCAGGAGCGAGCCCATCTCCTCGGGACCGATCGGGGTCTCCAGCTCGGTCTTCTGCATCTGGACCCTCAGGTCCTGGTCCTCGTTCTCTATGATCAACGTGCTGCCGTCGTCGAAGAATATGTCCAGGCGCGAGAAGGGCGTCTTGGCGAGCCTGTCAACCTCGCCGCCGAGGGCCATCTTGATCAGGCGCAGGAGCGTGCTCTTGCCGGAGCCGTTCGGGGCGTGGAGGTATGTGAGGTCGGGATTGAGGTCGAGACAGTAGTCGTACTCGTTGAAGAGCCCGTAGATTTGGATGGACTTGATCTTCATGACGGACGGTCATCTGCATCTTTCTATATCATATTGTTCGACCCCTTGGAACGGCGACCCCCTGGATCGGGACGTTACCTTTATCCCACGTACGAGATTACGCACCATGGACGACGACACGAGGTTCGACGGTGCCCGCGAGCTCATCATCGCAGGCAGGAACGAGGAGGCCGCGGAGGAACTAATCGCGATAGCCCGCACCACCGATGACCCGTTCACCGCGATCAAGTGCATCTCGTCCCTCAAGACCCTTGGCCTCACCGACCACGTCAAGGAGGCGGCCGACAGGACCGTCTCGCTGACAAGATCGAAGGATCCGGACACCTGCACGGAGATAGCGACCGCGTTGCGCGCCATGGACCTGCCTTCTTTCTCTTACACGATCCTAAAGGACCTGGAACCCACCGACCAGACCAGACGCGCGCTCGCCCCCTGCCTCATGGACCTGCAGGAGTACGAATCGGCCCTCGACGTCCTCAAGTCGATAGACGAACCGACGGTGGGGGACCGTATACTGTTGACAGAATCCCTCAGCGGCGTAGGGGAGCACACCCGTGCGATCGAGTCCGCGGAATCCATCATAGCCGAATCCACCGACTACCGCAGCAGGAAATGCTACGTCACAGCGCTCATCTACGCCGGAAGGAACAAGGACGCCGTGAAGTACACCCGTACGGTGCTCAAGGAGAAGACGGCCGACGCCAACGCGCTCGCGGCCTACGTCCTGTTCGTCGAGGGCAACATGAGGTCGGCCGCTGGATACGCGACCCGCGCGATAAAACTCGACCAGAGGCACATCGGTGCCATGGAGACCCTGGGCATGTGCCTGGCCGACAAGGGCGAGTACGACAAGGCCCGCATCGTCGCCGGGGCCATCAACGAGATATCCCCCGGGGACCGCGCCGCCGTCAACATCATCTCGTACTGTCACCGATCATTTCGATCTTGACGCCTTCTTGCTCTTGACGCGGGCCCTGTGGCTCATCCAGATCTCCCTCCAGAACCCGGGTGTGAAGAACACCAGCGCGGTGAACACCTCCAGACGACCTACCCACATGAGGATGACCATCAACACCTTGGACATGGAGTCCAGACCGGCGAAGGTGCTCTGTGGACCGTATTCACCCAAACCAAGACCCAGGTTCGATATCGAGGCTATGCCCATGCCGACCGATTCGGTGAACTCGTGCCCCAGCATCAGGAAAATGACCACTCCTACCGCCAACGTGACGAAGAACATCATCATCACCGAGAACGCGGACAGGACGGCGGAGTCGTCGAGTGGCTGTTTGTCCACCTTGACCGACACGACCGAGTTCGGATGCAGGGTCCGGAACATGGAGTTCCGCACCGATTGGTAGACCACGTGCAGCCTTGCGATCTTGATGCCGCCGCCTGTGGAACCCGAGGAGGCTCCGAGAAGCGCGACGATCATGAGCAGGACGATGCACTGCTGGGGGAACAAAGTGTAATCGACCGTCGTGAAGGCGGCGCTGGTCCCTAGTGCGACAGTAGTGAACAGGGAGTCGAAATAATAGCGGGCGTGGTCCTCAAGGGTCAGGGAAGCGACGTCCGCCATCCTGAGTACGACCATCAGATACACTATTATAGAGATCGCGACGAACCAGACGAGGTACGTCTTGAACTCGCTGTTGCGGCGGTACACCTTCCTCTGGTGCAAAACCAGCGCGGAATAGTGGAGATAGAAGTTCGTTCCACCCAGGAACATGAACACCAACGTGACGATCTGCACGGGGTAACCGTAACCGGCCATGCTGTTCTCGGTCGGGATGGATCCACCGGTGGATATCGTCGTGAACGCCAGGCACAGGGCCTCGTCCCATTCCACCTGGAGGGCCAGAAGCAGGACCAGGTTCACGGCGCTGAGGGCCACGTATACCAGGATGAACGACTTGGCCGCGGTCCTCATCTTCACCGAGAACGACGACGAACCGGAACCGGCCAGCTCGTTCATGAAGAACGACCTTCCGGCACCCAGCATCGGCAGGATGTACATGAAGATCATGATGACCGCGATACCCCCGATCCACTGTGTGAGTGAACGCCATATCAGCAGGCTGGTCGCACAGTCGGAAAGGTCGGCCATGATGCTCGCGCCGGTGGTGGTGAACCCGGCCACGGACTCGAAGACCGCGTCCACAGGGGAATACCCGTTGTACAGGTACGGGACGGTCCCGACCGCGAACATGAGGAGCCATGTCAGCCCCACGAGGAGGAGGATGTTGGCGGCGCGGTCGTTGTGCGAGTTGTCGAAGAACACCGTCTGGAAAACCCCGAACGCCAACAGCACGGGGACGGGGATGAGGAACTGGAGCACGTCCTCGTTCAGTACAAGCGCTATGACCGACGGGATGAGGAGGACCAGGGCGAGTATCAGCTCGATCGTCCCGATCAACTTGATGGTGGAACTCTCCCATCTCGGCCTCACGAGCTGCTCGACGTTCATCGGTCTAGACTCCCTTTCCCTTTGACGAAGGCCTTCTTTACGTTGTTGGTCAACTCGGTGTTGGTGAACACGACCACCCTGTCGTCCTCGTCGAACTTCGTATCCAGGACGGGGTAGATCGTCTCGTTCCCACGCCTGACCGCGACGATGCGGACATCCTCGGGAAGCCTGAGGTCCCCGAGGTAGCACCCGAGCAGCCTCGAATCCTGGGTGACGTGGTGCATGAAGAACACCTCGCGGTCGTTCCTCAGCCTCATCAGGGACATCTCGTCCGACACCGTCGACTTGATGATCTCGTTGGAGATGATGCCGTAGTAACCGATGATCGACTCCAGACCCGTGTATGAGAATATGTCCCGATAATCCGGCTTGAAGTAACGGGTGATGACCTTGCGTGCGTTGTGCTTCTGGGCGGTCATCGTCATGAGGAGGTTCGTATCGTCGACCCTCGACGTCGCGATGGTGCAGTCTGACTTGAATATGCCCTCCTGGGACTGGACCTCGGGGTCGGTGAAGTCGGCGTTGATGACTATCACCCCGGTGAGGGACTTGGATATCTCGCGGCACACCTCCGGGTCGCGGTCGAAGATCTTCACGTAACGTTTCTTCTTGTCGTTGGAGAGGAGCTTGGCTATGTTCGTCCCGACCATCGATGCCCCGAGGATGCAGAACTCCTTGTTCATGTCCTCGACGCCCACCAGCTGGTTGAACTGCTCGAGACCGTCCTCGGTCCCGAAGACGGCGATGCGGTCGCCGGCACGGATCACCATGGTGTAGACGTCCAAGCGGAGCGACCCGTCCCGGTATATGCCGAAAATGGTGCACCCGGCCGGCATCTCCAGATGCATGACGGTCTTGCCTATGATCGGCTTGTCGCCGTCGACGGCGAATATCGCCGTAGATACATTGGGGTCGTCGAGCGAATCGTAGAAGACCGCGTTCTCCCATATCGCGAGGCGGTACATCTTCTTGGCCGAGATTATCTCGGGCGAGATGATGATGTCGATGCCGGGTTCGCCCTCGTCCGTCGTCTTGATGACGTAGTCGGTGTTGGTCACGGACGCGATGGTGCGGATCTTCGGGTCGATCCTCTTGGCCATCATGCAGACGAAGAGGTTGGAATCGTCGTTCTTCAAAGCCGAGACTATCGCGTCCGCGTTGTGCTTCTTGATGGCGTACTCCAGCGACTTCGGGTTCGTGCCGTCGTCGTGGAGGACGGATACGTTGAGACGGCTCTTGGCCACCTCCACGCGGCTCTCGTCCTGTTCCATCACGAGGACGTCGTGTATCTCGGATATCGTCTCGGCCGAAGCGTATCCGATATCTCCGGCCCCCACGATTATGACGTTCATAGCGGGTCGAACAAATTCCAATCAAGGTATAAAGATAATCGTACACCGCCACGTATCTGGAAACACGCACATCCCGAGACCTCCGGGCAAGGATTAAAATCGGACCCTACGCTATCCGACAAACATGGCAGCCAAGAACGAAGCATCCGAGATTCCAGACTCGCTCTGGAAGAGCGTAGACGAAGATTTCTGGAAGGCGAACCGCACTTCGAAGGTGGACGAGGTCAACGACATCGTCGCAGGCATAATCGACCAGGTCAGGCGCGACGGCGACAAGGCGCTGATCGAACTCTCGAAGAAGTTCGACAAGCAGGACCTCAAGACACTGCAGGTCACCCGCGACGAGATAGACGAGGCGTACGAAAAGGTCTCGGAGGACCTGGTCGAGGAACTCGAGAACGCGGCGTACAACATCCAGAGGTTCCACGAGATGCAGCGCCCCCGCGACCTGTGGCTGACCGAGGTGGAGCCCGGGATCACCCTGGGCGTCAAGAGCACCCCCCTGGACAGGGTCGGTTGCTACATACCCGGCGGAAGGGCCTCCTATCCCAGCACCGTCCTCATGACCATCATACCGGCGAAGGTCGCAGGAGTGGACGAGGTCATCATGTGCACCCCCGCCCCCATCAACCCGTTGGTCCTTGTGGCCGCGGACATAGCCGGTGCGGACGAGATCTACAAGAGCGGAGGTGCCCAGGCCATAGCTGCCATGGCGCTCGGTACCGAATCTATCGAACCCGTGCAGAAGATCGTGGGGCCCGGCAACGTTTTCGTCACCGGGGCCAAGATGATGCTCCGCAACAAGGTCGACATCGACTTCCCGGCCGGACCCAGCGAGGTCGGGATAATAGCCGATTCGACGGCGGACCCGGAACTGGTCGCCTCCGACCTGATGGCCCAGGCCGAGCACGACACGTCGTCCG
>JAFVET010000243.1 GCA_017475875.1 Candidatus Methanomethylophilaceae archaeon | reverse complement strand
CGGGGAAACGGACGATCAGGAAACCGGCGACCTCGCTTCCCTTCACTGCTTTGAGAACGAAACCCTCCCCGACGCCGTCTTCGCCGGAACGGATGTGCCTCGCGATGAAATCCCTGGAATCGGCGCAGAACACGGAATTGTCGGAGTAACCCCTGGAAACGGCTTCCATGACCCCGAAAACTTCGTCTAGGTCGGACGTGTCGCAGCGCACGATCTCGTACACTGCCCCTCCGGAAGACGATCCGCCCATGCCCGGTCATTCTTCCATGCGTACTAAAAACAGACTGCACTGAAAAGTAGACGTCTACTCCCTACGAAGACTTATGAACGACCAGCGTTTACCACGAGAAGATGCCCGACGACCTCCTGAACATGATACGGAACGCTCTAGGTGACGAGCGCCTGACCACCCGTCAGGCCAGCGAAAGGCTGGAGGACCTCTTCGGATACAGATGTCCCGACGACATAGCCAAGACTCTCACCAGGCTCCGCAGGGAGGGGTACGTCAAGGGAGCGATATCCATGGAAGACGGCGGCTGGATCTGGTGGATCGATGACGACTGCAGGAAGGAGGGCGCACGATGGCTTCGACGTTCCAGGACAACGAGATCGAGGAGTTCTGGTCGGAGCTTTTCTCGGGAGACTCCTACCGCTCGGACATCAACGACATCGCCAGCAACTATCCTCAGAGGAAGAGCCTCACCGTGGACTTCGAGGACATAAGCGGATCCAACATCGACTTCTCCATCTACGTGCTCGACTATCCCGACCGCTGTCTCGAGATCGCTAAGAAGTCTGTCATGTCCATGGTCCCCAACGTCCTCCGTCCGGGGGACGACATCAAGGTCCGCATCACCAACCTCCCGCGCGACGCGACGGTGGAGGTCAGGAACCTAAGGGCGGACCACCTCGGCAAACTGGTCGCCGTGGAGGGTCTGGCCAGAAAGGTCACAACAGTGAAGCCCAGGATGACCAACGCCCTGTACCGCTGCGCCCGCTGTTTCTCGGAGATCTGGATCCCCCAGCCCGGGATGATAAGGAAGGAGCCGCTGATGTGCAACAACCCCGAGGGGAGCTGCAACCGCCAGGCGACACGTTTCATCCTCGACGAGAAGGAGTCCCTGTACGTCGACACGCAGAAGATTGAGATACAGGAGAGCCCGGAGGGGCTGAGGGGAGGGGCGCAGCCCGAGAGGCTGACCGGCTACGTCGAGGACGACATAGCGGGACTGGTGACCGCTGGTAACCGCATAACGCTCAACGGGATACTCAGGTCGGAGGAGAAGTCGGACAGGGACAAGTCCACGGTGTTCGAGATCTACCTCGACGTCATCTCGGTCGAGTTCGAACAGCACGAGTACGACGAGATAATAATCACCGCCGAGGACGAGCAACGCATCCTCGAGATGTCCCGGGATCCCGAACTCTTCGACAATATCGTCCACTCGATATCGCCGTCGATCTACGGACTCGACATGGTCAAACAGGCCATAGCCCTCCAGCTCTTCGGGGGAACCCACAAGGAGATGGACGACGGGACGGTGATGAGGGGAGACATGCACATACTCCTCATGGGAGACCCCGGTGTGGCCAAATCCCAACTTTTGAGATATATGAGCATGCTCGCGCCCAGAGGCATATACGCCTCCGGTAAGTCCGCATCCGCGGCCGGACTCACCGCCGCTGCGGTCAGGGACGACTTCGGCGACGGCAGATGGACGCTGGAGGCGGGTGCGCTCGTCCTCGCGGACAAGGGTCTCGCCTGCATCGATGAGCTCGACAAGATGACCGACCAGGACCGTTCGTCCCTCCACGAGGCGATGGAGTCACAGAAGATCTCCGTCGCCAAGGCCGGGATAACCGCGACTCTGCAGTGCAGGTGCTCGATGCTGGCCGCGGCGAACCCCAAATATGGTAGGTTCGAGAGCGACATGCCCCTGTCGGACCAGATTGACCTGCCGCCGGCGCTGATGTCTCGTTTCGACATGATATTCGTCCTGACCGACAAACCGGACAAGAAACTGGACAGGGACATATCCAAGCACATCCTCTCGACCCACCAGCGCGGACAGGCCAGAATGGCCCCGGAGGGGGAGAAGTTCGAGGATGTCGACATCCAGAAGATCATGGAGCGCACGGACAACATCCGTCCGGTCTACGACATCGAGACGCTGAGGAAGTACGTGGCCTACTCCAAGCGCATCAACCCCATCATGACGGACAAGGCCATGGACCTGATCCAGAACAGCTACCTCGGCATCAGGGAGATGAGCAAGGACGGAGGCTCCGTGTCGATCACCGCTAGGCAACTGGAAGCGTTCATCCGTCTGTCCGAGGCCTCGGCGAAGATGAGGCTCAGCCAGACCGTGACCGAGGACGACGCCAAGCGTGCGATCGAACTGGTAGAGTACTACCTGCGCCGCATCGCGGGCAGCGACGACGGCGGTTTCGACATCGACAAGCTGATGTCCGGAGTCTCGTCCAAGGACCGCAAGAGCGTCGATGTCATCAGGGACATCTTCAACGCGTTCGGAGCGAACGACATGAGCCTCGACGAGATAATACAGCACGGGCTGGAGATGGGCGTAGAGAAGGAGGAGATCACCCGTGCCGTCAACAACATGAACCAGGCGGGGGAGATATTCTGCCCGCGCCCTGGCCTTTACAGGAGGACCTGAGATGTTCGTGAGGATACACCTGGCGGACGGCGAGAGGATACTCGCCGCGTGCGACGAGGATATACTCGGCATGACCTTCCGCGGTGACGGGATGAAGATAACGGTGAGCGAGACGTTCTACAAGGGCGAGCAGGTCGAGCCCGCCGTCCTCGCCGAGAGGATGAAGTCCGTGTCGGTGATGAACCTCGTAGGCAGAAGGACGATCGAGGTCGCCATAGCGGAGGGACACGTGACGGTGGAGAACGTCATCGAGATAGACGGCGTGCCCCACGCGCAGGTGGTGGTCATGTGAGGTTCTGCGTGAAATGCGGTAAGGACTGCGACGAATCCATCGACGGGATGTGCCTCGACTGCTGGTTGGACGGCAGGGAGCTCACCCGCCTCCCGCACCACGTCGACCTGCCCATGTGCACCAACTGCGGCGAGTTCCAGTTCGGGGACCGCTGGCAGGCCATGGACCTCCAGGACGCGGTCGAAAAGGCGGCCGAGACGAGAATCGAGGCGCTCCCCGACGTGACCGTCACCGACCTTGCGGTCTCGGTGGAGGAACAGGACCCGTACGTCTACAAGGTCTCGTTCCAGCTCAGGTGCGACGTGATGGGCCGTCAGACCGAAGACTCGTGCTCCACTATAGTGAGGATCAAGAACAACGTCTGCAGGCGCTGCTCGAGGCAGCTCGGCAGCTACTATGAGGCGATACTCCAGATCCGTTCCTCGAAGGACACCCCTAAAAAGGCGGTCGACGAGGCGCTCGCGATGACCGAGAACTCGGTCCTCAGGCAGTCTGTCAACAACAAGCAGCTGTTCATCACCA
The DNA here is from genome assembly GCA_017475875.1 of Candidatus Methanomethylophilaceae archaeon. Taxonomy (GTDB): domain Archaea; phylum Thermoplasmatota; class Thermoplasmata; order Methanomassiliicoccales; family Methanomethylophilaceae; genus Methanoprimaticola. Next base: position 4,147 of record JAFVET010000243.1, on the reverse strand, counting down.
AGACCGAATTGGTCCCCGGCGGCGTGGACGTGTACCTTTCCTCGATAACATTGGGAAGGTCCCTCTGCCGCGAACTGGCTGATGCCTTCTGCGCCGAGACCAAGGAATCCCCGAAGCTGGTCGGCCAGACCTCCGACGGACAGGACATGTACCGCATAACGTACCTGGTCCGTCTCCCCGAATACCACCCGGGCGACGTGATACAGTTCGAGGGACGTTATTACAAACTTGTCCGCATGTCCGGCAACGGCGCCAAGGTCCTGGACCTGTTGACCTTCAAGGAAAGGGCGGTTTCCCGTGCCGACATGCCGGACATCAGGCTCCACACGCGTTTCGACGACCTGATGGACGCCACGGTCGTCAGCACATCCGGCGACGAACTGCAGGTCATGCACCCGACGAACTACTCCATGGTGGAACTCAAGATGCCCGCGGACATGGAGCCGGGGGAATCGGTCAAGATCGTGGACATCGACGACGTCATGTACCTGGTGCCTTGAGGATGCAGAAGTCGCGGAGCCTCGAGGCGACCTCCGGGTCCTCGACCACGGCCTCCACCTCGCCGAAATCGCGGAAAGGCCTTGCGAGGACCAGACGGGCGGCGCGTTTCTTCCCTATCCCGGGTAACCCCTCGAGCGCAGACATGGGAAGACCGTTCAGGTCCACCGGGTATTCCACGGCGGTTATCGAGCGGAACCCCCATCCGATGACGAATACGTCGTACATCCTCTCTAGTTCCAACTTGTACGGCACGCCTATTAGTAACGGATACGAACCGATCTGGCGCCCGAACGTGACGTTGCCGTCGTGCAGCTCCATGTACACGTCCCTCAGAACGGTCCCGTACGGGACCATGCGCTCCAACATGTGACGGTCGACGGTATCCCGGACGTCCTCTTTGAACTTCTTGAAGAGTTTCTGATCCACCTTGGCACCGAACTCGCGCCTCACGGGCAGCACCTGCCTGATGTTTATGCGGCGGATCATCAGTCCCTCGTCCCTTATCCTGTGCAGAAGGTCCATGTCCATGCCGTAGGTGGCCTTGGTCTCCCCGTCGAGACCGCATATCACGTTTATGCCTGGAAGAAGCCTCGGCATCCCGCGCGGTCCGCGTTCCGAACCCACCTCGTTGATCAGCCTCACCGCATCCAGGATCTGGTCGGACGTACTGTTGAGGTTGTTCGCCGTCACCACCATCGGGTCGGCCGACTCCATCCCGAGGGCGAGGACGTTGCCGTCGGTGCAACATTCGGCGATGGTGCGGAGCACCTTCTCCGATTCCTCGGGATACGTGGATATCACCGCGGCGTTGGCGTTGTCCACGTGGATCGTGTCGAAACCCATCCGGGCCAGACCGCGGAACAGTTCCTCCACCATACCCGGGACCGGCCTTGGGACGGCAGGACCTGGCTCCGCCCCGTAGGAGACGATGCACGTCTGCCCGCCGATACGGATGTTCCTGACACCCAGGTCCCTCAATATCCTGGCCTCCCTGAGGATGTCCGAGGGTGAACGCATCAACGGGCGCCCCTTGGTCGGCTCTATGCAGAAAGAACAGCCGCCGGAGGCGTAACGGTGGCATCCCCTGAACGATTCCATCTCGACCACGAGCGGTTGCGGGAAATCCTGGTGTTGGACCACGACCTCTGCCCCGAGTTCCATCCAACGGTTCCATTCGTCCAAGGTGCGGTAACGTTCACCGACCTCCTTCCCGGTCATCCCGTCGTAAAGCGAGGCGGCCAAATCCCTGTGGATGACGAAGTCGAAGTCCTGCGCCTCCCGCGAATCCGCGGCGGACCCGCCGATGAGCCTCCAACCCTTGAGCGTTGGGAACAGGTTCCTCAGCTCCTTCAGGGACATAGGCATGGACCGCAGGTATTTCCCGGGGACCGTGTTCCCGGACAGCACCACCGTGACGTCGGCGTCCGGAACCTTCTGTCCGGCGCGTATCATGTCGATGGAGATGTAGCGGACCTCGTCCGCCCCGGCGTCGATGGCCGCCCCTGCCACGGCGCGGATCATCGGCGAGATGTAAGGCGGGACGCCGAGCGCAGCCGGATCGTCTATGTAACCGTCTATCAGAACGACCTTGATGTCATGTGGCATGGCGAACGTCTCCCTACGTCGGAATGCGCAATCTGTCGCATTATATTTGATTGACGCTGACCTTGCGATTCCGCGGAAATCGGATTGCCGGGGCGCAAACTTCCGGCGAATGCTTCTCTACAGGCGGACGCTGCATCCGGCTATCGGAAGTGTGTACCGATGCCCAATGTGACGTCACGCGTTGCAAACCGTTCCTCGTATAGACCCAAATGTAGCTAAGGATATATACAGAAAAACATATGGGCGGGACAGTAAATCGAAGTAAAACTACGAATTTCGTAAAATCGGTGATAGAAATGGCATACGATCAGGAAATGACAGTCGAGGAGCGTCTCGAGAGGGCCAAGAAGCCCGGCCAGGACGCCATGAAGATGCACAAGTTCTACGGCGGAAAGATCGAGGTCGTCCCCAAGGCCTGCGTCAGGTCCTTCGACGACTTCGCGATCTGGTACTCCCCCGGTGTCGCGGAGCCCTGTAAGGACATCGCCGCACACCCCGAGAAGGTATACGAGCACACCTGGAAGTGGAACACCGTGGCCGTCGTATCCGACGGAACCCGTGTCCTCGGTCTCGGAGATATCGGACCCGAGGCGGCCATGCCGGTCATGGAAGGCAAGGCGATGCTGTTCAAGTACCTCGGAGGAGTGGACTGCGTACCCATATGCCTCGACACGAAGGACCCCGAGAAGATCATCGAGACCGTCAGGCTGCTCGCCCCGTCCTTCGGAGGAATCAACCTCGAGGACATCTCGAACCCCAAGTGCTTCGACATCCTCGACGAGATCAGGAGGGACTGCAAGATCCCCGTCTGGCACGACGACCAGCAGGGTACCGCTACCGTCGAGGTCGCCGGTGCCATCAACGCCATGAAGATCGTCGGAAAGAAGCTGGAGGACGCCCAGATCACCGTGGTCGGTGCCGGTGCCGCCTCCATCGCCATCTCCAGACTTCTCCTCGCCACCGGATTCAGACCCGAGAACATGTGCATGTGCGACTCGAAGGGTATCCTCAACCAGAGCCGTGAGGACGTCCGCGGATTCAAGCAGAAGTGGGACATCTGTATGAAGACCAACGGTGCAGGAAAGGAGGGAGGACTCAAGGAGGCCATGAAGGGAGCGGACATAGTCATCGCCGCATCCAAGCCCGGACCCGGCACCATCCCCGCCGAGTACGTCGACCTCATGGCCGACGACCCCGTCATCTTCGCGACCGCCAACCCCATCCCCGAGATCTGGCCTTGGGAGGCTAAGGAACACGGTGTCAAGGTCTTCGCGACCGGAAGGTCCGACTTCCCCAACCAGGTCAACAACTCCATGGGATTCCCCGCGATCTTCCGTGGAGTGCTCGACGTTAGGGCCAAGTCCATCACCGATGAGATGTGCATCGCCGCCGCCAGGGAGCTCGCGGCCTGCGCCGAGGAGAAGGGAATCAGCGAAGACTACATCATCCCGACCATGTCCGAGATGGACGTGTTCCCCAGGGAAGCCGTTGCCGTGGCGCTCAAGGCCATCGAGCAGGGCGTCGCTGGCCTGAAGCTCTCCCGTCAGGAGATCTTCGACAGGGCTGAGTTCATGATCAAGAGGTCCAGAGGCCTGACCTCCAAGATGATGGACGACGGCTACATCCAGGATTGCAGCAGTCTGTTCGAGTGAGCGGGGGACGTCCCCCGCTCCAAACCCTTTACCTTATTTTTACAAGAACTCCCGTCGACCCGGGATCGCGTTTTGGACCATGCGGGTCATTCCGCCGACTTCTGGGTGAAGACGACGTACTTGCTTATGACCCAGTTCAGGGCCACTTCCACCACGGTGACGACGATCTTCGCCACCATGCCCGGTGTCCCGAACAGGACCTGGTCCATCCCGATGTAAAGGAGCACCGGGAAAAGCAGCCATGCCACTACGCCCGTGAGCAACCTCCCGCCGACGATTCAAAATCCCGTCAACTGCATGACATTTTGCGCGAGGCGTGGTCACTTCACACGGAAGCTGACGGTTTTGTCAATTTGTGGTGGACATGCGATTTTATCGTCAAGAAAAAT
>JAFVET010000017.1 GCA_017475875.1 Candidatus Methanomethylophilaceae archaeon | reverse complement strand
GCGAGCTATACCTTGCCACGGCGGCCACGCACCTGTCGTCGAAAGTGGCGGCGTACATAGCCGCGGACCTGAGACGCGACATCCTTGCGTCGTCGCTGAGGACCGAGGACCTCGGCACCATCAGCGGGAGCACCACCTACACCGCCACCTGCCTGAGCGCCGACGTATCCGCGATACAGGAACACATCTTCCTGATCCTCGGTGTGTACATCCCCGTACCGTTGCTCATATTCCTGATGATGGTGAACATCTGCATCATCAACGAATCGGTCAGTACACTGATCATAGGCGCCCTGGTCATGGTCTGCGTGGCCACCTACTTCCTTACATTGAAGGTCGGTCCCGTACAGGCGGAACGCATGACCGCCATGGACGACGTCAACCGCAGCCTACGCGAGAAGGTCACCGGCGCCAGAGCGATAAGGACGTTCGGCGGACTCGAGTACGAGAAGAAGAAGTTCTCCAGGTTCAGCGACAGGTTCGGTCGTCTGAACATAGCCTCGATGCTACAGACGTACTACGTCCCGTCGCTGATGACCGCCGCGGTGTGGATCACCATCTCGTTCATATTCATGATAGCGGCCCTAAACATCTCGTCCCGGATGATCTCCATCGTGGACCTGGTGCTGTTCATGCAGTTCACCACGTACATCGTGTCGTCGCTGACGCTGATACCGTACCTGTGCATAGAGGTCCCCCGGTCGAAGGTGAGCCTCCACCGCATCTGGAGCTCGATGGTCGAGGAACCGGAAAAGAGGGAGGTGACCGTTTCGGGAGACGGCCCCACGGTGTCGATCGAGGGTTTGACCCTGGACGACCGCTTCGGCAGGAGGGTCATCGAAGGGCTGGACCTGACGATACCGGAAGGCAGGTTCACGTCCATCATCGGTCCGAACAGCTGCGGCAAGACGGAACTGGTCGACATGTTCCTCGGATTCTCGGCCCCCGCGTCGGGAAGGGTCTCGCTCTGCGGCATGGACCTTTCCACCACCCCCCACGAAGCAATCCGCAGGGCCATCTCGTACTCTGGGAAGAACGTGAGCGTGTTCAGGGCGAGCCTCAGGTTCAACCTCGACCCGTACGGGGAGGTCGACGACAGAAGGATCCTGGACGTCTGCCGCAGGGCCGGGTTCGACAAGGTCATGGACGCCCTGGGCGTCGGACTCGACACGGAACTGTCGCCGGACTCTATGTCCGGGGGCCAGAAACAGCTCATGGGCATCACCAGGAGCCTCGTAAAGGAGGCCCGCCTCTACATCTTCGACGACTGCTTCTTCTCGCTTGACGAGGACGTGAGGGCGCACGCCATAGAATGCATAGAAGGGACGTGCCGCGGGAAGAACGTCATATTCACGGGTCACGACACCCTCACCGCCGAAATCTCGGACACCGTCTTCCTCATGGACGGGGGACGCATCGTGGATTCCGGTTCGCACGAGGAACTCGCATCCAGGTCGCCGTTGTATTCCGACATGGACGCGAAATACCACGGAGGCGCCGTAGGATGCTGAGGAGGACCTTCGGGCTAGACGTCCTGGAACGCCTCGGGAGGTATGCGGGCGACGAGGTCCGCAAGATGAGGAAGTACGTCCTGCTGTCCATCCTTTCGACGGTGGTCATATCAGTCATTCCGGCGATATGCGGTAATTTCCTCCAAAATCTGATAAAAATCGATGCGGAGGCACCGGAACTCGATGCGGCTTTCGCCGTGTCCATGTGCACGGTCATCGTCCTTCTGATCACGACCTGGTACACCACCGGGATGCATGCGACCCGCGAGCTCAACATGATGGGCCTGAAACTCGGCAAGAGGATCCGCAACGACCTCGACGAGATAATAATGAGGATGCCCATCGGGGACCTCGACCGCATGCCCGCAGGGGATGTGACCTCGAGGTTCATCAACGACGTCCCCGCACTGGTCAACCTCGTGTCCCAGGAATACTCCGCATTCGTCACGAGCAACCTGATGATCGTCTCGATCCTGGTCATCATGTTCTTCGTGTCGCCGATCCTGTCCGTCATCTACCTCGTATCGCTCCCCCTCACCATCGCCATAGCCCGTTCCATAACCAAGATGTCCGCCGAGGACTTCGAAACGGAGAAACGGGCAATGAACGAGATGAACTCGGACATCAACGACATAGTGTCTTCCCACCGCGACATCAAGATCATGAACCTGGAGAAGACCATGGAGGACCGCTTCGAGGAATCCAACCTCAGATACGTCGACTCCATAGTGCGGGCGAGGACCAGGTCGGGATTCCTCCGTCCGCTGTCCGTACTGTCGTTCAACCTGGGATACGTCGGCACAGCGGTCGCCGGTGCGCTGATGATCTTCAACTCCGACATAGCCCCGGGGATGTTCCTGGCGTTCATGGTGTACGTCCGTCTGATCAACAAACCGCTTCTGATGACTGCACGCACCTTCGACTCCATCCGCAACAAACTGGTCTCGGCGGACCGCGTCCTCGACCTTCTGGAGACGCGCCTCGAAGACGAGAGCGGGTCCACGCGCGACATGGACATAGGGGGACGGGTGACCTTCGAAGACGTGTCGTTCTCGTACGTGGAGGGGCACGAGGTCCTCCACCACCTCTCATTCGACATCGAACCTGGGACGACCGTGGCCCTGGTGGGACCTAACGGGTGCGGGAAGTCGACCACCATCAACCTCCTGATGCGCTTCTACCATCCGGACTCGGGCCGTGTGCTGATAGACGGCGTGGACGTGGAGGGGATCTCGAGGGAGAGCCTCGGGCGGAACATCGGCGCGGTCATGCAGGACCCGTGGATCTTCGACGGGACCATCCGGGAGAACATCGTCTACAACAGGGACTGGGTGACGGACGAGGACGTCCGCAGGGCCGTGGAGATGACGGGACTCTCCGGATACACAGATTCGCTGCCGTCCGGACTCGAAACCATCATCGGAGACGACATCCACACCCTGCCTCTGGCTCAGAAACGCATGATAGCCATGGCGAGGGCGGTCGTAGGCGATCCGGAGATACTGATTCTCGACGAGACGCTGTCCGGACTGGACCCGATCACCGAATCCATGGTGCTGGAAGGTCTGAAGCGTACCATGGCCGACCGTACGGTCATAGTGGTGGGGCACGACCCGCTCCTGATAAGGAGCGCCGAGAAGACGGTGTCGCTGGCGTGATGCCGCGATAGTGGCATGCGGATGGCCCGGGGACCACCGACGATCGTTCCCATGAAGCGTGACGCCCTCCCCCGTGCGAAAAACAAGGGTACACCCGCAGGGACACGTCTCGACGCGGACCTCGGAAGCTTCTCGTTAGTTTTTTATCATGGCTAGATAGTGGGCGGTCCATGGCATTGAGCATCGACGAGAGGGTGGAACTTGTCAAAAGGAACTCCGAGGAACTGGTCTCGGAAGACGAACTGAGGAAACTGCTCTCAGAGAAGGAGACGCCCACGGCGTACATCGGATTCGAACCCTCCGGCATAGTCCACATGGGATGGGTGCTCGTTGCACAGAAGATCCGCGACCTCACCGAGGCGGGATTCAAGGTGACGATATTCTGGGCGGACTGGCACGCCTACATCAACGACAAGCTCGGCGGGGACCTGGAGAACATCCGCGCCTGCGCCAGATACATGGAGGACTGCTTCAAGGCCCTCGGCGTACCCGAGGACAAGGTCGAGTTCAGGTATGCCAGCGAGGTCCTCAGCAACATCGAGTACTGGGAGATGGTCATAAAGGTCGCCAAGGTCACCAACCTCGCCCGCGTGAAGAGGGCGATGACCATCATGGGCCGCGGACAGGACGAGGCCGAAGTCGACACCTCCAAGGTGTTCTACCCCATCCTCCAGGCCACCGACATATTCTGCATGGGTCAGGACCTGGCCTACGCGGGACTGGACCAGAGGCGCGCGCACATGCTCGCCAGGGATGCGGCCGACAAGCTCGGGTGGAAGAAACCCATCGCCCTGCACACCCCGCTGCTCCCCGGACTCAAGGGAGGAGTCAGGATGGACGCCACCTCGGAAAAGGTCGACCCGCGCGACCGCGACACGTTCGATTTCAAGATGTCCAAGAGCAGCCCCGAGGGAAGCATCTTCATCCACGACGACCGCGACGCCATCGCGAAGAAGATGAAGAAGGCGTTCTGCCCTCCGGAAAAGGAGCTCGAATCCGAGAACCCGGTGCTGATGATGTGCCGCTACATCCTCTTCCCCAGGAACGGCCGCATCGACATCGACCGTCCCGAGAAATACGGGGGCCCCGTGTCGTACGGATCCTACGAGGAGCTCACCGAGGCTTACTTCGGAGGCTCCCTCTCGCCCGTGGACCTCAAATCCGGCGTCACCGACGGAATGGCGAAGACGCTGCAGCCCGTGGCCGACTATTTCGCGAAGAAGCCCGAGAACTACGAGCGCATCCAGGAGATCGTGGCGGGACTGAAGAAGCTGAGGTGAGAGGACTGCCCTTCAAGACCGTCAAATGCCCCCAGTGCGAGAAAGTGCTCCAGCTGGACTCCGATCTGGAAACGGGGTACTGCATGTACTGCGGAGCCCGCATCGTCCTGAAGGACGATGAGGTCCCGGACATCGACGCCATCAGAGCCAGAGCCGAACAGGGCGACGTCTCCGCGCAGTACGACCTCGCCACCATCTACCGTTACGGGAAAGGCGTCGACCAGGACAACGAGGAGGCCGTGAAGTGGTACAAGATGGCGGCCGAACAGGGGGACCCCTACGCCATGTACAACCTCGGGATAATGTGCTCCAACGGACTTGGCATCAAACGCAACTGCTCGGTTGCGGCCAGGTACTTCGAGGAAGCCAACAAGCACGGCTTCGGAAAACCGCTCGAATCAAGGAAGGGCTGATCAGGAAGAGGTCCTCAGAACCTCTTCCCTCGCCTTTATCTCACGGAAAACGTCCATCGTCCTCATCATGCACATGTGGAGCATGGCCTCCACGTCGCCGATGCCTGATAT
>JAFVET010000242.1 GCA_017475875.1 Candidatus Methanomethylophilaceae archaeon | reverse complement strand
GTCGAGCCTTTGGCGGTAGGTCATGACGTTGTCCTCGCTCCACTCTACGTCCATGAACATCGAGGCGACGTGGGCGTAGTACAGGCGCATGGCGTCGACCCCGAATTTGGCGGCGGCACCGGGGATGGGCTGCGCACCGCCCTTCGATTTGGAGATCTTGTCGCTGTTCTTCCCGGTGACGTACCAGTTCACCGTTATTCCGCGCGGCCACATCTCCGGGGGGAGGAGGGCTACGTGGTTGAACAGGAAGACGGGGAAGTGGACCGTCATGTGCTCCTTGCCGCCTAGGTTGATGTCCAGGGGATACCAGTAGAGGACGTCCTTGCGGATCTTCTCCAACAGTTCCACGGACACGCCGGTCGAGGCGGAGACCTCGCCAGGAGTACCCTTCCCGAGGATGACGTAGTCGAAGAACTCCTCCGTCATCTGGTCGGGCACGATCTGTTTCTCGTTCGCGTAAATCGATATTATGTAGTATATGGGGTAGAGGGTCGAGTCCGAGATGGCCTCAATTATCCATTTGTCGTCGAACGGGAACCTGGTTCCGAGCCAGTTCCCCATCCTGGCGCACGCCCTCTCCCTGAACCATTCGAGGACGCCGTGGACGTTCTCCCTGTATTCCACAGGGTTGATGTCCATCGTCTTGCAATGCTCCGAGGTCTTCTCGGTCAGGGCCTCGTCGGCGTAGTTGATGAACCACTGGTCGTCGATCCTCTTGATGTGGACGCGGTTGCCGCAACGGCACACGACCTCCTCGGTCAGGTCGTAGAACAGCTCGGCCTCGCCCGCGTCGATCATCGCCTGTTTCATCTTGTCCTTGGCCTCTTCGACCCTCATGCCCGCGAACTCGCCGCAGACCGCCTTCATACGGCCCATGTGGTATCCGTCCTTGTAGACCTGCTTCTTCGCATCCACCAGAGCGGGGTCACCGGGTTTCGTGATGCCCATGCGGTCGATGACGTCCTTGGCGGGGAACTCGCCGTAGCCCTTGATCTTGATGATGGATATCGGAACCACGGAATCGATGGTGGCCTGGTCGAGGCCGTATTTGGATTTGAGCTCGGGATCCGCTTTCACGGCTTCCAGGGAGATCCAGTCGTCGGGTGCGTCGGACGGGACGGATGTCACGAGTCCGGTACCCACGTCCGGGTCGCAGAAGGTAGCCGGGAACACGGGTATCTGCTTGTGGATCATCGGGGCTTCGCACTTCCATCCGATCATGTCCTTTCCGCTGACCGTGCCGATCTCCTCGATCCCGTCCTTCTGGAGGGCGAGTTTCTCGGCCGCCTGCGGCGAGACGATCCACGTCTCCCCGTTTTTCCTTATCCTGCGGTAATCGACCTCCGGGTTCACCCAGAAGCAGACCTGCCCGTAGACCGTCTCTGGTCTGAGGGTGGCCGCCACGAGGAACTCGTCCCCGTGTTTGAACTTCAGGAGGGTGTATTCCTGCGTCTCGGCCTTTCCGCCTTTGGAGATGTCGGTCTCGGACGCGTCGATGGCGACCGGACCGCAGTTGGGACAGACGGAGGCGTAATACGGTTTCTGTATGAGGAGCCCCGCCTCCTTGAGCTTACGGAACTGCCACTGGATGAACTTCCCGTAGTCTGGATACAGAGTGCAAGTGAACCTGCGCCAGTCGGCCAGGAACCCGAACCTCTTCCAGTAGTCGTTCACGTAGACGTCGTTGAAGAACTCGACCACGGACAGCGGTTCGCCGAGTTCGTCCAGCTTTTCTTCTGGACAACCGTTGCGCAGGAGGTAGTCGACCGTCTTCTCGTCCCTCCTGGCGATCTTCTTCGACAGACTGATGCCGCCGTTTCCCGTGGCATGGGTCCCGACGGGGAACAAGACGTTGTATCCTGTCATACGTTTGTAGCGGCCTATGGCATCCACGTAGGTGTATCCGCGCAGATGTCCGACATGGAGGTATCCCGTTACGCCCGGGTACGCGAATATGAGCATGAACTTGGGTTTGCTTTCGTCGCGTTCCGCTTTGTTGAGTCCGGCCTTTATCCATTCAGACTGCCATTTCTTCTCGATTTCACCATAGTCCAGTCCCATGTCTGCACCTTTGAGTTGATGAGGGGTCTAAAGCTACTTCTTATAAAATAGGATTCACAGAAGCTCGGGAGGATGGGGTTTCTATCGGTTGTTACGGCCTGTCTTACGTTATTTTATTACATATTTGTGCAATAAGCCAATAAACAATGTAAAACTACATATTTGACTGATTATTCCCGTTTAACTACGAGAACATGTTCAATCATGTCTTACATAAAGATGTCACAAGACCCCTTTATTTCCAGTGGAAAATGTCAAGATGACGTCGTTCGTAGTCTTTTTATACTCGAAAGACTTAGCTATTCTTGCAGGAAACTGAGAAGGGAAATGCACTCAACTGCCAGGTGACGATGATGAACGACGACGGATTCAAGATAACCCTCAGGGTGTCGCAGGAGGAGATCGAGGCGATCGACGACTTCATGCGCGCAAAGGGCGTCAGTAACCGTTCCCTGTTCATCCGCGAGGTCGTCTCCCGTTACATTTCCGAATCGGAGGGATCCGAGGAGGACTCGCAAAGCAACGGAATCTTCGTACATCTGAACGACGTTCACCTCCAGGCGTTGCAGTACCTTGTGGACCAGGGTGTCTGCCTGAACCCGGAGGAGTACGTCAGGAGATGTGTCACGGACAAGCTGTTGACCAAGGAGGCCGAAGAGAAGGCGATCAACAACGCCTTTGAAATGGCCCTTACGCAACAGCGCATGCGTTGATTCCGTGGATGGGATAAAAACGCAGCTCCGACTGATGGGAGGGCTCAGGCCCGTCGGAGCTGCTGTTAAACCACTTACAGCACTTGGGGTGTGCGAAATGATGGATACATACGATCAGAGTCCGCGTGTCGCGGTGATAGGAATAGGGGGCGCCGGTTGCAAAGTGGCAGCTTCCATTTACGGTTCGGAGTGTCCAGTGGACACCATCGCGATCAACACGCATCGTGATGCCCTCATGTCCCCTCACACCGACAAGAAGATCTACATTTGCAGAGGCGTCCTAGATGGGAAGGGTGCCTCTGGCGATGCCGATCTCGGAAAGATGTGTGCCGAGAAGCACATCGAAGAGATCAGGGACGCCATTTCGGAGTACGACCACCTGTTCCTCTTGGCAGGCCTCGTGGGAGGAACCGGATCCGGTGCCTTGCCTGTGGTCTACGACCTCGCCAAGGGCATGGGGAAGGACGTCGAGGTCACGGTGATCGATCCCTTCTTCATAGAAGGTAAGAGAAAGGCCAAGGCCGCCGAAGTGATGAAGTCGATCATATCGAGGTGCGGGATCATCAGCCTCTTCATGAACGACTCCCTGTTGCAGTACGATCCGAAGCTGAAGGTCGACCAGGCGTTCGCCCTCGCCAACAGCAGCATCAGCCACTACCTGCTGAGGAAGATTTCCGGTCTGTCCTCCTATTCCAAGGAACAGGCCTCCTTGCAGAACATGGCGGTCGAGGGAGTGTACCTCCCACTCGTGCCGATTACAGCTTGATTTATTCCCCCTGGGAGGGAAGGGTTCCTTCCCTCCTTTTTTTCTTCCGTAGTTTTTGTTCCGTAGATGGGAAGACGGTTGCGCCATGTCCCGTCGACGCCCTCAGAAGAGGGATGTGCCTGAAAGGGTCCTCGTGTATATGGACGAGACTTCCTTGTAGACGACGTCGCCAGGTCCGACGTACAGGGTGATTCCCGTGTAAGACGGCACGGTGTATATGGTGCACTTCACCTTTCCCCACGGTGTATCGATGGTTTCGGTACCGTTCTTCTGGGCACCGTAGTCCGATATGTTTTCAGAAGAGAGGAGGATCTTGTCGAGGAATCCGGTCCTGGTCATCTTTTCGACGGTGATGTCGTCCCTGTCCATGTGTGATACCGAACACGAGCTCCCCGAGACGGATTGGATCTCGTAACGTTCCGTGTAAGTGGACCCTTGGTTGTCCACTCTTATCTCGATGTAATCCCCGGCCTTCAGATCGGTCCGAAGACTCGTCGAATCGTCGGATTTCAAGAATGCGTAGGCCGCTATACATGCCACAGCGATGACCGCTATCGCGGTTATGGCGAGTAGGGCATTTTTGTTCATGGGCGCTCTCACAAGGATTTGACTATATAACCCCGCACGATGTATGACGGTTCTTTCTGAAAGATGGGCCGGATGAACGATACGGCATTGTGTTCCACATACCTGCACTCTGAGGCTTCGAACGAAAAAGTCCGGAAAGGCCAGGCTTGACGATAGAGAGATTCTTCGTGACGACCGGAACAGACTCGTGTACGAGTTAAGCAAAGAAATCGATGAAGACAAGCAAAGGGCACCGGCGAGGGTCCCAGAGGACCCCGCACCGGTAGGTGGCGGCCATTGTCATGGCGCACGTTTGGAACAGGTGAGTTTCAGTTCTTGATTGCCTTGTAACCCATTTCGAACGCTTTGACGTTCAGTTCCCTGAACTTTTCGGGGACATGGTTCACGAGGCTGTCGAGCAGGACGTCCTTGGGGATGGGGAATCCCTCGATTCCAGCGACTGCACCGATCATGACGGCGTTGGCGGCGACGGCCTTTCCGGCCTCGATGGCGATCTTGGTCGCATCGATGGTGACCAGGTTCCTGTTCTGCTCGAGCACCGCATCCTTCAGAGACTCGACGTCGGGGTATTCCTCGAAGCCCGCGGCCACCATCGACGGGAGTACCGGATCGAGGTTCATCAGTACGATGGAATCCCTGTTCCCCAACGGGAGGTTCCTGCAGGTCTCGGCAGGCTCGAAACCCATTATCAGGTCGGCCGAGCCTTGGGCCGCCAGGGGGCTGATGACGTCGTCCCCGAAACGGAGGGTCGACAGTACGCTGCCACCCCTCTGGGCCATCCCGTGGACCTCGCTCATCGCCACCTTGTACCCCATTTCCATCGCGGCGTTGCCGAGAACCATCGAGGCCAGGAGGACCCCTTGTCCACCTACTCCGACGATCTGTACGGTGTACTTCATTGCCTCACCTCTATCGCTGACGTGGGACATACGCTGGCGCACATCCCGCACCCGATGCACTGGTTGGGGTCCGTGGTGATCCCCTCCTCGGTCTTGAAGAGCGCGGGGCAGGCGACGGTCCTGACGCAGTTGTAGCACCGGGTACACTTCTTCTGGTCGACCACAACTGGTTTGACGACGAGCTGTTTCTGCTTCTTCAGTTCGAGCGGGCAGGGACACTTCGAGATGACAACCGCCACGCCGTCGAAGTCGAGCGCGTCCTTCATGACCTTGGTCGCGGCTTTGATGTCGTAGGGGTTCACCTCCTGCACGAACTTTATGCCGACGCCCTCCACCAACGACTTTATGTCGATGGCATCGGTTGAAACGCCTCCGAAGTCCCTCCCGGTTCCGGGGTTGGGCTGGTGTCCGGTCATGGCCGTGGTGCGGTTGTCGAGAACGACGATCACGACCTTGTGGTCGTTGAACAGCGCGTTGATCATCGGTGGAATCCCTGCGTGGAAGAACGTGGAGTCCCCCATGAACGCGATCGCCTTCTGGTCGGTAGACTGGGCGAACCCTCCGGCCGCTCCGGCCCCGCCGCCCATGCATATGATGAAGTCAGCGGCTTTGAAAGGGGGTTGGACACCCAGGGTGTAGCACCCGATGTCGGAGCAGTAAATCACGTCGGTGGGGCCAGTGGCCTTCTTCGCGGCGGCGAACATACCCCTGTGGGGGCATCCGGCGCAGAGTGTCGGCGGCCTGCTGGGCAGTTTGACCTGGACCTCGGCCATAGGGCTGGGGAAAGGTTGGACCTGCACTAGTCCGACGATGCCTTTGAGGGTGTCGGGCGAGAACTCCCACGCGCGTGGAAGGTGTCCGGTCCTCTTCCCGTAAATCGGGACGTTCAGGGAGTTCTGGGCGCAGATCCTCAGGACCTGGTCCTCGAGGAAGGGTTCTAGTTCCTCCACGACTATGACGCATTTCTTGCCCCTGACGAAATCGGCTATCTTCTTCTCAGGGAGGGGGTTGGTGAAACCGATCTT
>JAFVET010000241.1 GCA_017475875.1 Candidatus Methanomethylophilaceae archaeon | reverse complement strand
GGTAGACATTCCCCGTCTCATCGAGCTCGCCGGGACCGCTCCGGACATGGAGTGCTCCGCACCCGAGGTCCAACGCGTGGACGGTCCGGTGCGCATAGGTCTGGCCGAGGACGAGGCCTTCTGCTTCACGTATGAAGATAATCTGGAGCTCCTGAGGCGCTGCGGCGCCGAGATCGTCCCGTTCTCGCCGATCAGGGACGCGCACCTGCCGGACGTGGACGGCCTCATCTTCTCCGGAGGTTACCCGGAGCTGCACTCGGCGGAACTCTCCGCGAACAAGGGCATGATGGAGGAGATCCGCACGAAGATAGAAGGAGGCATGCCCTGCCTCGCGGAATGCGGGGGTTTCATGTACCTCCACGACAGGATGGAGGGGTCCGACGGGGAGATGTATGGAATGTGCGGCGTCATCCACGGCGAGGTCACAAACAAGCACAAGCTCACACGTTTCGGATACGTCGACCTGACGCCGAACGGAGACGGCACGGTGGGTGGCGACATACGCCTGAAGGGGCACGAGTTCCATTACTGGGACAGCGACAACTGCGGCGGGGACTGGACCGCCACCAAGACCACCGCCAACCGTTCCTACGGGTGTATCCACGACACGCGGACGATGATCGCCGGTTACCCCCATATGTACTACTATTCTGACGTCAGGTTCCCTTACAGGTTCCTGCAGAGGGCCCGCGAATACCGGGCCAATGTAAAGGGATAAACGGAACGTATGCTATGTCGTTCCGATGAACGGGACGAACAAGGCGGTCATCGGGACCGTCTACGGGATTGCACTCATAGCGTCGGCGCTCGTGCTGGCGATGACAGTCAGACTATACATCGACGAGGGGACCTTGGCCCTCGCGGTGCCTTCGGCGACCGAACTGGGGCAGTACGTCAAGCTGCACGAGTTCCTCGACTCCCACGGGATAGGTGGAGCGGACAGGTTGCTCGAGCCGATAACGAGGATGGAAGGCGACAAGACCCTGCTCTTCGCGGTCGAGGACGACATGTTGCGCCGCTCCGCCATATCCGCGGTCATGGTGCTCGGGTTCGTGCTGTCGGTCGCCGGGATGTTCTCCAAGTGGTCCATCGACTGCAAGGGTGGCGAGGAGAATCCGGCCCAGTACCTTTGGACCCACAGGCCCAAGGCTCTGAAGAAAGGGATCCTGTCCCCCTGGGGACTGATTCCGACCATGTATGCGAAGCATCCCGCCCTGGTGATCGTGCCTATCGTGCTCCTTCCGTTCTATGCCTTCTGGTCCATCGTCATAACGATCGCGCTGGTCGTCCCGGTGCTACTGGCCAAGGGTGTGGTGTCCCTCAAGATCAGGAGCGCGGCCAAGAAGGACGCCGCCGCGTTCGAGAAGGAGACCATGTACTCGGTGTGTCCCTTTTGCAAGAGGAACTTCGAGAGGCCCAAGGTCCGTTGCGGGTGCGGGCTCGAGTTGCTCTATCCCGTTCCCAACGAATACGGTTACAAATACCACGCCTGCAACGACGG
>JAFVET010000240.1 GCA_017475875.1 Candidatus Methanomethylophilaceae archaeon | reverse complement strand
TCTCGAGAGTGGTCGGATCAGGCCTGATGTCCACCCTGCGGTGGATGTTCTGGGCGAGCATCTTCGGGAGTGCCGTGTTGGCAGACGCTTTCTCATAATCGTTCGTATAAATGACCACGAGCGGACCCTCGAACGTTATCGAGGTTATGTTCAGGTCCTTGGGCACCAACCTGTGGACGTCCTGTGTGATGCTTTCGAATAGTCTGTCTACGTTCATTTGATTCCTGCCAGGATCGGGTATTGGGAAATAATGGGGTTAAGGGGTTTCGGGAAGCCTCAGTTGGGGTAGGCGAATCCCAGTTTGGCACAGCGGGAACGAATCTCCTCGTTGTCGATGGATTCGTAGCCGTCCGGTCCGATGTAGGAGACGAGCATGCCGTCGCCGGTGCAGTTGTCCCTCCTCCTCGCGGAGTTGAGGGCCGTGATAGCGACGTCGATACCCTCTTCGCGGGTCATGTCCTCTTTGAAGGTGGCCTCGAGCGCCCCGTATGCGAAGACGGATCCGGATCCGACGGACATGTAGTTGTCCTCGATGTAACCGCCGGCTCCGTCGATGGAGAACACGTGGCCTCCGGTCTTGTCGTATCCGCCGACGATCAGTCCGAGGTAGAACCCCTGGCGGATGACGTTCGCCACGAGGGTGGCGGCGGTGGAGACGGTCATGGGCGAGCCCTTCTTCATGGAGTATATGGCGATCTCGCTCTGCATGAACCTGACCATCAGCTGGGCGTCGCCGACGACTCCCGCGATCGTCATGCCGATGTTGTCCGACAGGGGGTACACCTTCTGAACGCTCTTGTTGGCAATGAGGTTGCCCATCGTGGCCCTCTGGTCAGAGGCGAGGATCACCCCGTCTTTTAGTTTGATCCCTATTGTGGTGGTACCTGTTTTAAGAGTATCGTCGGACGTCATCACTAAACACCTTAATGATAGAAAACGCACCGTTGAGAGTGCTTATGAAAGGAAGAATATTGCCCTCGTATATAATGGTCTCTATTCATGTGCTGACTTCAGAGTTCATGAAAATCGAACAGAGACGTGTAGACGCAGGAATGCATGTACGCGTCTCCTTTCGAATCACGGAATGAGCGGAGATTCGTGTCGCAGTAGGTGCAAAGATTGCAAAAAGCTTCAGGGTGACAGTACGTGAGGTGCGTATAACAGTCAATACCTAGACCGTCGACCGGTCGCATGTTCCCGTCTGGGCACAGTCGATCATCCGCTAGGCTATGGCCGAATCGCGTTTCATGAAGCGTGTAGTTGAACGATTGGAATACGGGCTTTCCAGTCCAGCGATTACCGCCAGCTCAATTTCTTTATATAAAAAAATACACATTTCGGCACATGGACGATAGTAATTTCTGCAGTTCATGCGGGCGCAAACTGGAGGCTGGCATGCAGTTCTGCCCCCAGTGCGGTGCTGTGGTCTCCGGATCCGAGGCCGACCAGCGCACCAAGGAGATGATGGGCGAATACCGGGAGATAATGACCGAGAACCGTCGCCTTTGGCTCCTGATGCTGCTCGGCGTCTATTCGATCCCAGTCATCGTGTCGGCGATCATCATTCTCGTGGATGCCGGCAACCTTGCATCAGCTGTTTTCGGCAACGACAATTTCCAGAACTGGATCCACTCCCACGACCTCCACTACACCGAGAGCGACATCAAGAACTATATCACGATCGCAGGAGCGACCGGGCTTGTTAGCGGTATCTGTGTGTTCGTGTCCTTCATATTGACTTACAAGAGGACCCTGTGGATCGTGGCGGTAGCCACCTGTATCCTCGGAGCGGTTTTCTGTTTCTGGTCCGTTTTCGGCATCATCATAGGATTCCTCGTGAGCTGGCTCATCATCGGCTCCAAGGACCTCTATGTCAACGACCCCAAGATGGCTGGAACGCAGTCAGAAGAGTGAAACGCATTACCGGCTCACGCCGGGTCTTTCTCCCATTCGACAATTTGTCCTCGGAAACATTAATTAGAATTGGATGTATATGCCAAATAGACCGTGTGCCAATAGACCGTGTCTTTTGAATACGACAAAGGTATGACGGGTCAGGAACGCGGAGGAGCTTTCGAGCCTGACGCCAATGGGGGAAAAAGATGGAGATAAGCGATTGGTTGGGAAAGGACAATCAGCTGGGCATAGACATCTGGGAGAAGAAGTACCGTTACGAGGACGAGACCTTCGACCAATGGCTCGACAGGGCCAGCGGATCCAATCCCGACATCAGGAGGATGATAGTCGAGAAGAAGTTCCTTTTCGGCGGACGCATCCTCGCCAACAGGGGTTTGCAATCGACCGGACGCAAGATCACTCTTTCCAACTGCTACGTCCTGACTCCGCCGGAGGATTCCATCGAGTCCATTTTCGAATGCGCGGGGAAGCTCGCCCGTACCTTCAGTTACGGCGGCGGTGCCGGGATAGACATCT
>JAFVET010000239.1 GCA_017475875.1 Candidatus Methanomethylophilaceae archaeon | reverse complement strand
CGGGTCGATCCCGTTCCCATCGGTGACGAAGGTCTTGGAATCCATTATCCCCACGATCTTGGGGACGATACCGTAGCGTTTCTCGAAGAAACCCTTCCTGGATGCGAGGACCTCGGCGAAACCCTGTCCGACGGTTCCGAACCCGCAGATGAACAGCCGCATCTCAGACACCCCTCACATAGGTTATCCCGCTCTCGGCGCACTTCCCGCTCAGGAATGTGTCCATGGCGCTCATGTCGTCGGGGTTGTGCGTCTTTATCGAGATCATCGCGGTGCGCTTGGCCTGCGATTCGGCCTTGGACGTGTACCTGATGTCCGTGGCCTCCAGGGCGATCGTCTTCGACGCCTCGTTGAGGGCGTCCTCGATGAACGAGGAATCGAAGTCCCCGATGAGGAGGTAGTCCATGAGGTACGTCTGATAGACCGAGTTGAGCTTCGAGATCACGATGTCCTTGGACTTCCATATGTCCCTGAGCCTGCAAAGCTGGTCGCGGTCCTCGACCTCGAACGTGATGTTGATGCAGATCCTGTGGTTGACGATCTGCTCGCGGTTGTGCACGACACCCAGGATGTTGCCGTCCACCAGGGATATGGGGTCGAGCGAGCCGACCAGCTGTCCCGGCATGTCTTTGACGTATAGTTCCGCATTGACGATCATGTGCGCACCGAATGTTCGGGATTCCCCCTCTTATTATAAAAAGGGTATATACGGAACGGTTCGGGGCCCCCGAGGCATCGGATCGGTCTGGGAAGATGGTTCCCGAAAAGTCGCTCCGATCGTATCGGAAAACCCGTGTTGGACGGCAGTCGGTCATTCTTTCCCTCGGTTCTTTTTAAATATCTATTCTGACATTCTGTCAGTGACACTATGTCAGAATAAGTCCGGAGGAAATCGAAGATGCCCAGGAGCACACCCGAACACGTCGCCAGCAGACGCAACGAAATCGTCGACGCCTGCGACCGCCTCTATTCCACCAAAGGCTTCGCGGACATCACCATGGCCGACATCGCCAGGGAGACGACCTTCACCCGCACGTCCATCTACAACTACTTCCACACCAAGGAGGAGATCTTCCTCGCACTACTGCAGAGAGAGTACGACGGATGGGCGGACGAGGTCGATTCCGCCGTCGGAAGCACTGAGACGATGTCCGACGACGAACTTGCGGAGTTCATCGCCTGCTCCCTTCAGAAGAGGGTGCAGATGCTGAGGATCCTCTCCATGAACTTCTACGACATGGAAGGCAACAGCCGCATCGGGAACCTGGTGGACTTCAAACGCTCCTACGGGAGGACCATAACATCCGTGAGGGACCTAGTATCGAAAAACCACAGGGAATTCGATGAAAGGGACCTCGACGAGTTCACCTATTCGTTCTTCCCGTTCCTGTACGGACTGTGCCCCTACTGCGAGGTCACCGACCTGCAGATGGATGCGATGAGGAAAGCCGGGATGGAGTTCGTGCCTCATTCCGTCCACGACCTGACCTACAACCTCGTAACCAAACTTCTTAAGGGAAAAGAGTGAGAAACATGCCGTCGATTACTGTTGACATAGCGCCCCTCACGAAGGAGCAGAAAGCACAGATTTCGAAAGAGTTCACCGAGTCCATATCGAAGGTCACCGGGATAGACGCCAAAGCGTTCTACATCTTCTTCAACGAATACCCGAAGGACAGCTTCGCCGTGGGCGGGACCCTGTTCTCCGAGAGGCAATGACATGGAGATGCCTAAGATCGCGTTGGGGGCATGGGCCTGGGGGAACGACGGGACGTTCGGCGGGAAGCAGGACGAGAACGTTCTGAAGGAGGTCTTCGACACCGCCATGGCCAACGGGCTTTGCCTGTGGGACACCGCCTACGCCTACGGCGCGGGCCAATCGGAGAAGGTGCTGGGAGGTTTCGTCGAGGGACTGCCCCGCGGTTCGTTCATGATCTCCGACAAACTCACCCCGCAGGTGATGGACGCCTCCTCGCAGACCCCCGTGAAGGACATGCTCGACATGCAGCTCTCGCTGATGGGACTCGACAGGTTCGACATCTACTGGATACACAACACCTCCGGCGCACCCGGGTGGACCAGGAAGCTGGCGGAGTTCTTCGAGGGAAGGAAGGACGCACCGTTGATCGGGGTCTCGAACCACAACCTCTCCGAGATCAAGGAAGCGGACAAGGTGCTCCGCGAGCACGGGCTGAAGCTGTCGGCGGTCCAGAACCACTACAGCCTCATCAACCGCTCCTCCGAGAGCTCCGGGATCCTGAAGTACTGTCGGGAGAACGGGATGACGTTCTTCTCGTACATGGTGCTGGAGCAGGGTGCCCTCAGCGGTAAATACGATTCGTCGCACCCGATGCCCGAGGGTTCTGCCCGCTCCAAGACATACAACCCACTGATGGACAAGCTGGAGGTCATCAACGCGGAACTGTCGAAGATCGCTGCGAAGCACGGTGTCAGCACGGCGCAGATCCCGGTCGCATGGGCCATCGCCAAGGGCACGCTGCCGATCATCGGCGTCACCGGGAAGAAACAGGTGGAGGACGCCGTCAAGGCGATGAACGTCAAGCTCACCGACGATGAGATCGAGACCATCGAGGACACGGCCGAACGCCAGGGGATCGACGCCATCCGCTTCTGGGAGAAGGAGATGAGGTGATGGGGAAGACCCTCGTCGCATACTTCTCCGCTTCCGGCACCACCGCGGACGTGGCGCGCACCGTCGCCGATGTCACCAAAGGTGACCTCTACGAGATCGTACCTGAAAAGAGGTACAGCGAGGCCGACCTGAACTGGAGGGACCCTAAGAGCAGGTGCTCCGTCGAGAACGGGGACCCGAAGGCCAGGCCCGCCATCGAAGGCGACGTCGACGTGAGCGGATACGACGTCGTGTTCGTCGGATACCCCATCTGGTGGGGCGTCGCTCCGCGCATCGTCGACAGCTTCCTCGAGAAACACGACTTCTCCGGCAAGACGATCGTACCGTTCTGCACGTCCGGTGGCAGCGGCGTCGGCGGAAGCGACAAGAAGCTCCACAACGACGTCGGATCCGACGTCGAATGGAAACCCGGAAAACTCATCGACAGCGCCGACGGGTCGACCGTCGCGAAATGGGTGTCGTCGCTGGGGCTGCGCCCATGAACATGAACCTGGTGGTGGTCGCGGGGATCGCGGTCGTCATCATAGGACTAGTCGCGGCCTTCGCCATCGCAGGGAACGGTGGCGACAAATCGGATTCTACCACCGATGAGCAATCCCCTTCGTTCGGATCCGCCGCGGTCGTCTACTTCTCCGAATCGGGGAACACCGAAGGCATCGCCCGGAAGATAGCCGATGTCACCGGCGGCGAACTGATTCGTATCGTGCCAACCGTCGAATACACCTCGGCCGACCTCGACTACGGCAACAGCGGCTGCCGCAGCAAGGTCGAGGACCTCGATTCCAGCGCCCGCCCGGGGATCTCCAACGACATGGACCTGGGCAAGTACAACGTCGTGTTCCTCGGATACCCCATTTGGTACGGGGACTCGCCCAAGATCATGTGGACCTTCGTCGAGACACACGACCTCTCCGGCAAGACGATAGTCCCGTTCTGCACGTCGGGCAGCAGCGGGGTCGGAAGCAGCGACGACCACCTGAAGGCGCTGACCGACAAGGGCACCTGGCTCGACGGTAAGAGGTTCCCCGCCTCCGCGTCCCAGAAGGACGTAGAGTCCTGGGTGAACGGCCTGGGGGTCGCCGCATGAGGATAACCATCCTCAACGGCAGCCCCAACCGGGACGGCTCCACCTCGATGCTGGTGGACAGCTTCGTGAAAGGCGCCAGGGAGAGCGGACACGAGTGCGTGGTGCACCACGTCTGCGACATGGACGTCTCGCCCTGCGACGGCTGCGTCGCATGCGGATACGGGGGACCATGCGCCATAGACGACGACAGCGACGTGATACGTTCGGACATACTGTCGTCGGACATGATTGTCTTCGCCACCCCTCTGTACTACTTCGGCATGTCGGCGCAGCTGAAGACCGTCGTCGACAGGTTCTGCTCCTACAACCCGGGCATTTCCTGTAAGCACCTGAAATCGGCGCTGATCTCGGTGGCCTGGAACTCCGACGACTGGACATTCGAGGCGCTGATTTCGCATTACCGTACCCTGGTGAGATACCTGAACCTCCGCGACGAGGGGACGATCCTAGGAGAGGGTTGCGGGACGCCGTCGATGACGCGTTCGAGCAGATATCCGGGAATCGCATACGAGTTCGGGAAGAGTCTGAGGCGATGCCATGGAATATGCGAAACTTGGAGACACAGATATCAGAGTATCCCGCATCTGCGTGGGCGGGATGTCGTTCGGGGAATCCTCCGAGGAGTTCCACCAATGGACCTTGGGCCTGGACGCCACGAAGGATGTGATCGGGCTGTGCTTCGACAACGGGGTCAACTTCATCGACACCGCCAACGTGTACTCCCACGGGACCAGCGAAAGGTTCATCGGACAGGCGCTGAGGGATCTGGAGATCCCGAGGGAGGACGTGGTCCTCGCGTCGAAGGTTTACTTCAACGAGGGGAAGCTGAGCAGGGAGGCAATCCTGAGGGAGATAGACGGTACGTTGGAACGTCTCGGGACAGATTATCTAGACCTCTACCAGATACACCGCTTCGACTACGGGACCCCGATCGAGGAGACTATGGGGACGCTGAACGAGCTGGTCGAATCCGGGAAGGTCAGAGCGATAGGTGCCTCGGCGATGTACGGGTACCAGTTCCACAACATGCAGATAGTGGCGGAGAAAAACGGATGGAGGCTGTTCTCAACGATGCAGAACCACTACAACCTGCTGTACCGCGAGGACGAGCGCGAGCTGATTCCCGTTTGCAGACAGTACGGGGTCTCGCTCATACCGTACAGCCCCCTGGCCGGCGGCCACCTGACGCATACGGGTTGGACCTCTGAAAGCATGAGGAGTTCCACCGACAAGGTCCTGAAGGACAAGTACGACCGCGCCAAGGACAACGACCTCCAGATAATCGGACGTGTGCACGAACTCTCCGAGAGATACGGGGTGTCGATGTCGCAGATATCGCTCGCCTGGCATTTCGCCAAGGGCGTGACCGCCCCGATCGTCGGAGGAACGAAGAGGAAGCACATGGAAGAGGCGATAGCTGCGACCGAGCTGAGGCTGAGCGCGGACGATGTGCGGTATCTGGAGGAGCTTTACCTTCCGCACGAGGTAGTCGGTGCACTATCCGAGTGAGGTGGAACCGGTTCGTTTTAGAACACTGGATCGACTTGGTTGAAAGGGCCTCTTGCTCCGTTCAATCGGAACAGACAAAACGGGGGAGGGGCCCCACCAGCACTCCCCCGGACACCCGGGAACTGGCTAAGAAAGAAACCCCAACGAACACCCATGGTACACCCATAAGGAAACCTTTCGATACACACGACCAACGTTGACGGCGACAACCGGACTGAAGTTTATATCGGAATCCGCCTGTGGTCAACCGACGGAAAGTCGTAACAAATCCCGATGATCAGGGACTCGGATGTGTCGGCTTACATAT